>JBGAIO010000125.1:0-7737 GCA_044225415.1 Burkholderiaceae bacterium
GAGTTCGCTCGGGATGCCGTGGTACTGCAGAGCCTCGAAGAGGTTCAGACCTTCGCTGACCGGCAGCGATAGTCCTGCTCGCCGTGGATGATCAGCGTTGGCGACTTCCACTGCTTCACGTGGCTGACGGCGGGTAGCGGTCGAAGGCCACCGGGTCGGCATACGGGTCCTCGCCGCCCATCTCCAGGTACCACCAGGCCGGATGATCGGTGGTGCCGGTGAACTGCGCCATGTTGAACACGCAGGCGTGCGTGATCAGGCACTTGAAGCGCTGCGTCTGCGTGCCGATCCAGTTGGTCATGTAGCCGCCGAAGCTGCCGCCCATGGCCATGATGCGGGCGCGATCGACGTCGGGCCGCTGCTCGATGGCGTCGGTGACCGCCATCAGGTCCTCATAGCACTGCTTGCCCCAGACGTTGCCCCAGATGCCCTGCACGAAGGGCTGGCCGAAGCCGGTCGAGCCGCGCGGGTTCGGCTGCACCACCGTGTAGCCCTGCGCCACGGCGAGCAGCGGGTTCCAGCGCCAGTGCCACGCGTCGGCGGTCATGCCGATCGGGCCGCCGTGGATCCACAGCAGCACGGGCGCCTTGCCGTCGGACTTCGCGGGCTTCGTGACGAAATACTGGATCGGCGCGCCGTCGGTCGACTTCGCGGTGGCGTTCTCGACCACGGCCCAGTCCGGGAATGCGAATCCCGACAGCTTCGCCAGCACCTGCGGCGGAGAATCCTTGGTGTGCGTGACGGCGAAGGCTTCCGGCGGTTCGAGGAACGTCGAGCGGATGCCGACGATGCGGCCGTCCTTCAGCACGCCGAGGTCGCTGTGCGCACCGCCGCTGCGCTCCACCGAGATGCGCGTGATGGCCTCGCTGGCGACGTCGATCGAATACACCGGCACATGGCCCGCGACGATCGCGCTGAAGACGATCGATTTGCCGTCGGCCGTCCAGTCGCCGGGATGCGGCCAGGCATCGAAGGCCTTGCCGATCTCGCGCAGCTGGCCGCTGGCGACGTCGATCAGCGTCAGCACGGGCCGCACGACCGTCGTGGCCGAGCGCGTCGAGCGCACCACCGCCAGCGTGGCGCCGTCGGGCGAGAACAGCGGAGCTTCGTTGTTGCTGTTGTCCGCCCGCCGAGCAGGCGCGCCTGACCCGTTGCGAGGTCGATCAGCTGCACCGCGCTGTCGGCCTCGCGGTCCTTGCCCGGCGTCTCCCACGTCACCGCGGCGTAGCGGCCGTCGGCCGACACGTCGAGCGCCGGTTCGATCGACAGCTCCAGCCGCGCCGAGGGCGTCAGGTCGCGCCGGTTCGTGCCGTCGGCCGCGTACGCGACCACGTGCACGTTGGCCATGTCGTCGTTCTGGTGCAGCCAGTGGTCCCAGTGGCGCACCGGCTGCTGCTTGAAGCCGCGCGCGCTGCTGCCTTTCTTGCGGCGCTCGCTGGCGGTCTCGCGCTGCTTGTCGTGCTCCACGCCGGCCAGCACCGGCGCGAGCATCACCAGGCACGGCGCATTGCGTGCGAAGCGGAAGCCGGCCACGCCCAGCGGCTCGTCGGTCAGCTGCTGCGGTTCGCCGCCGCCGGCGGGCAGGATCCACACCTGCATGCGCTTGTCGGCGTCTTCGTCGGGCTTGACTTCGTTCGGCTGGCGGTTCGACAGGAAGCCGAGCGCGCCGTCGTGCCGGAAGCACGGTGCGGCGTCCTTGCTGTCGCCGCGCGTCAGCTGCGTCGCCCCGGTGCCGTCGGTCGGCACCTTCCACAGGTCGGACACGTACTTCACGCCGTCGCGGTCCAGCCGCTGCACGGTGACGGCGAGCCATGCGCCGTCCGGCGACGGTGTGACGCCGGCCACGCGCTTCAGGGCGATGTGCTGCTCGACGGTGTAGGGCGCGGCGTTGGAAGCGCTCATGCGGGAAGGTCTCCGGACTGTCGTTCTCGTGGGGACTACAGGGTCGCGGGCTTGACGGCGCGGTGGCCGATGTCCCGGCGGTACTGCATGCCATCGAACTGCACCTGCGCGGCCGCGTCATAGGCGCTGCGCTGCGCTGCCCGCACGGTGTCGCCGAGCGCGGTCACGCACAGCACGCGGCCGCCGGTGGTGACGAGGCGGTCATCCACCAGCGCGGTGCCGGCATGGAACGTGATGCAGTCGTCGCGATCGTCGGGCAGTGCCGTCAAGGCATCGCCCTTGCGCGGCGCATCCGGATAGCCGCCGGCGGCGATCACCACGCCGAGCGCGGTGCGGCGATCCCAGTCGGCTTCCGCCTGATCGAGCTTGCCGTCGAGCGCGGCGTCGACCAGCGTGACGAGATCGGTCTTCAGCCGCATCATGATCGGCTGCGTCTCGGGATCGCCGAGGCGGCAGTTGAACTCGACGACGCGCGGCTGGCCGGCGCTATCGATCATCAGGCCGGCGTACAGGAATCCTGTGTATGGAACGCCGTCCGCCGCCATGCCGTTGATGACCGGCATCACGATCTCGCGCATCACGCGCGCGTGGATCGTCGGCGTGACCACGGGCGCGGGCGAATACGCGCCCATGCCGCCGGTGTTGGGGCCGCGATCGCCGTCGAGCAGCCGCTTGTGGTCCTGGCTGGTGGCGAGCGCCAGCGCATGGCGCCCGTCGCTCATGACGATGAAGCTCGCTTCCTCGCCCTCGAGGAAGTCCTCGATGACGACGCGCGCGCCGCTCTGCCCCAACGTGTTGGCGAGCAACATCGAATCGATGGCGGCCTGAGCCTCGGCGACGGTGGCGGCAACCACCACGCCCTTGCCGGCCGCGAGCCCGTCAGCCTTGACGACGATCGGCGCGCCGCGCTGCGCGACATACGCACGCGCTTCGGCGGCATCGGTGAAGGTGCGGTAGCCCGCGGTGGGAATGCCATGCCGCGCCATGAAGGCCTTGGCATGGTCCTTCGAGCTTTCGAGCTGCGCAGCGGCCTGCGTCGGTCCGAACACGCGCAGGCCGTGCGAACGGAACACATCGACGATGCCGGCGGCCAGTGGTGCCTCGGGGCCGACCACCGTCAGCGCGATCTCTTCCTGCTGCACGACCGCGGCCAGCGCGGCGTGGTCGCGGCCGTCGTAGGGCACGTTGCGCAGCCGCCGGTCGCGCGCGGTGCCGCCGTTGCCCGGCGCCACGTACACGCGCTGCACGCGCGGCGATTGCGCGATCTTCCAGGCCAGCGCATGCTCGCGCCCGCCGCCACCGACCACCAGCACCTTCATCCTGCGCCGCTCCCCGTGCGGATGATCGTCAGCCTTCGAGTGCGGCAGTCGTGTAGACCTGCTGCACGTCGTCCAGGTCTTCCAGCGTATCCAGCAGCCGCTGCATCTTCTCCGCGTCTTCGCCTGCGAGCACGGTTTCGGCCAGCGGCTTCATAGTCACTTCGGCGAGTTCCGGCTTGAGGCCCGACTTGTCGAGCGCCTCGCGCACGGACTCGAAGTCGGTCGGAGCGGTGATCACCTCGATGGTGCCGTCCTCGTTGGTGACGATGTCCTCGGCGCCGGCGTCGAGCGCGGCTTCCATCACCTTCTCTTCGGAAGTGCCCGGCGCGAAGACGAACTGGCCGCAGTGCTTGAAGTTGAAGGCCACCGAGCCGTCGGTGCCGAGATTGCCGCCGCCCTTCGACAATGCGTGACGCACCTCCGCGACCGTGCGCGTGCGGTTGTCGGTCATGCAGTCGATCATCAGGGCCGCGCCGCCGATGCCGTAGCCTTCGTAGCGGATCTCCTCGTAGCTCGCACCTTCGAGCTTGCCGGCGCCGCGCTGGATGGCGTTGGTGAGCTTGTCTTTCGGCACGTTGCCGAGCCGCGCCTTGTCCAGCGCCAGCCGCAGCCGCGGATTCATGTCGGGATCGGGCCCGCCGTCGCGCGCGGCGACCGTCACTTCACGGATGATCTTGGTCCACAGCGTGCCGCGCTTGGCGTCCTGGCGGTTCTTGCGGTGCTGGATATTGGCCCATTTGGAATGGCCGGCCATGGCTGCTTTCGCGTGTGTCGAGGCAAGGGGCGAGAGTCTAGCGCGGGCGGCCTGTCCGACGGACGGCCTACACTGCGCCCGGAGCGAGTTGGAGAGAAACGGGAGAGGAACATGAGCGAACCGCTGGTCATCGCCATGACGGGCGAGACCGAACTGGCGCTGCTGCCCGCGCTGGCCAACCGCCACGGCTGCGTCACCGGCGCCACCGGCACCGGCAAGACCGTCACGCTGCAGAAGCTCGCCGAGAGTTTCTCGCGCATCGGTGTTCCGACCTTCATGGCGGACGTGAAGGGCGATCTGACCGGCATCTCGAAGCCCGGAGCGCCGAGCGACAAGATGAAGCAGCGGCTCGCGGAGCACAAGCTGCCGGAGCCGACGTGGGGCGCGTGCCCCGTGACGCTGTGGGACGTGTGGGGCGAGCAGGGCCACCCGGTGCGCGCGACGGTGTCCGATATGGGTCCGCTGCTGCTGGCGCGACTGCTGGGGCTGAACGAAACGCAGGAAGGCGTGCTCGCCATCGTGTTCAAGGCGGCCGACGACAACGGCCTGCTGCTGCTCGACCTGAAGGACCTGCGCGCCATGGTGCAGTTCGTCGGCGACAACGCGGCGCAGATCAAGACCAAGTACGGCAACGTGTCGTCGGCGTCGATCGGCGCGATCCAGCGCGGCCTGCTGCAGATCGAGGAGCAGGGCGGCGACCGCTTCTTCGGCGAGCCGATGCTCAACATCGACGACCTGATGCAGACGGTCGACGGCCAGGGCGTGGTCAACATCCTGGCGGCCGACAAGCTGATGAACGCGCCGCGGCTGTATTCGACCTTCCTGCTGTGGCTGCTGTCGGAGCTGTTCGAGAACCTGCCCGAAGTCGGCGACCGCGAGAAGCCCAAGCTCGTGTTCTTCTTCGACGAGGCGCACCTGCTGTTCGCCGAGGCGCCGCCGGCGCTGCTGGAGAAGGTCGAGCAGGTCGTGCGGCTGATCCGCTCGAAGGGCGTCGGCGTGTTCTTCGTCACGCAGAACCCGCTCGACATTCCGGAGAAGGTGCTCGGCCAGCTCGGCAACCGCGTGCAGCATGCGCTGCGCGCGTTCACGCCGCGCGACCAGAAGGCCGTGAAGTCGGTGGCCGACACGATGCGTCCGAATCCGAAGTTCGATGCATCCAAGGTGATCACCGAGCTCGGCGTCGGCGAGGCATTGGTGTCGTTCCTCGATCCGAAGGGAACGCCGTCGGTCACCGAGCGCGCATGGGTGCTGGCGCCGGGCTCGCAGCTCGGGCCGATCACGCCGGACGATCGGCGCAAGTTCATGGCGGCTTCGGTGGTCGGTTCGACGTACGACAAGACGCTGGATCGCGAGTCGGCGTACGAGCAACTCGCGGCGCGTGCGGGTGGCGGAGCGTCGGGGAAGCCGCCGCGCCAAAAGGGCGGTGCCGGCGGTACGGTCGCGGCGCCGGCGGCCGGCGCGGGCGACGGCGGG
The DNA here is from genome assembly GCA_044225415.1 of Burkholderiaceae bacterium. Classification (GTDB taxonomy): domain Bacteria; phylum Pseudomonadota; class Gammaproteobacteria; order Burkholderiales; family Burkholderiaceae_F; genus JALORV01. The sequence goes on from JBGAIO010000125.1 coordinate 5,449, forward strand.
GGTGGACTGTTCGGCGGCCTGGGCGACATCCTGTTCGGCACCACGGGGCCGCGCGGTGGACATCGCGAAGGCGTGGTCGAGGCGGCGGCGAAGAGCGCGGCGCGCTCGATGGGCTCGTCGCTGGCGCGCGAGATCTCGCGCGGCGTGCTCGGCGGGACTGCTCGGCGGATCGAAGCGGCGCTGAACGTCGTGACGGGATCGCGCGGTTCGGCATCCACGCGTGATGGACTGGTCGGCGATCGAAGCGCTGACGATCGCCGACGCGATCCGGCGTTCGATCTGGGCGTATCCGGTCCTCGAGGCGATACACATCGTTGCGTTCGCGGCGCTGTTCGGCAGCCTGCTCGTGCTGGAACTGCGCGTGTTCGGGCGCAGCCGACGATCCCGCCCGTGGCGCTGGCGCGGCTCTCGGTGCGCGTGGCCGCCGTGGCGTTCGTCATCGCGATGACGGCGGGCGTGCTGATGTTCATGTCGGCCGCCGCCGAGATCGCGGCCAATTCCGCGTTCCGGGTGAAACTGGTGCTGATCCTGATTGCAGCCGCCAACGCGGCGCTGTTTCATGCGCGGGACAGTCTGCGGCGCGTGGATGCAGTCGCGCGGCTGCAGGCCGGCCTCTCGATGGCCCTGTGGCTCTCGGTCATCGTCGCGGGGCGCATGATCGCGTACATCTGAAGGTTCGCTCGAAGGGAATTCCGATGATCACCCGTCGCCAGTTCATCCTCGCCGCCGGTTCCGCGGCGTTTCTCGCGGTGCTGCCGGCGTGGGCGCATCACGGCTGGACCAGCTTCGACCAGGACAAGCCGCTGTACCTGTCCGGCACCGTCAAGTCGGTGCGCTGGCAGAACCCGCACGCGGAATTCGTGCTGGTGGTGGCGAAGGACCTGGTCCTGCCCGCGGATCTCTCGGCCGCGCGTTGCCGGCGCGACGCAAAGCGTCGACGGCGCCGGCATCCTGAAGCGCGCAGCGCTGCCCGCGCAGGCGGCCGGCGAATGGGAGATCGAGCTCGCCCCGCTGTCGCGCATGAACGCGTGGCAGGTGCAGGAGCTGAAGCCCGGCGACCGCGTCGAGGTGATCGGCTATGCGCTCGAAGGCAAGCGCGTGATCCGGGCCGAGTATCTGTTTGCCAACGGCAAGGTGTCGGGGTTGCGGTCGAGTCCGCAGTAGGTGTCGACCCGCAGCGGTCTTTGCTACCCCCGGAAAGCTGACATACGGCCCGCAAAAGGCATCCGCGCTTGCGCTCGTTCAACCCGATCGTCGCGCGCCGAATGGCACGGCGCAAGGAAGGAGCCCGGCGGCCCCGGATCTCGCCAGTGGCGTGGAAGACCTGCCGCCTCACCACGCTCCGACTATCAGAGCCGAGGTCGCAAGCCACCAGCTCGAGCCCCACAGCAAGTACGAGGCGAGACAGAACGGCAGGTTCGCTGCGATGCCGAGCAGGTAAGCGCGGTGCAGATGTCCGCGCCGAAAGATGTCATAAGCAAAGGCGGGCATCAGCAGAACGAGGGTCGAGAGCCAGATGGAGACGGGACTGGCGGGCAGCGTGTTCGGCACCCACGCCATCCGGTCCACGGCCGCAGGCAGCATCAGGGCGGTGGCGAGGATCATGAGGCGCCTGTGCGTCTGCGGATAACGCTTCCGAGCGAGTACTGCCCATCCGACCAAGAGCGGGAACAGGATCATCAGGCGGATTTGCTCGAGCAGGGAATTCGAGAGGCGAACCTTGACGCGCGCGAGTACGTTCGGCGGCAGGGCGTCGGGTGGCATCGCTGCAACCATTCCCCACAACTGGTCTACCGCTCCGATCATGGCGACCACCATCATCGGGACGAGCGCCACCGATGCAAGGCCCAGCTTCATATGCAGTTCCTTGCGCCCCGTTGCAGCCAACGACGTCTGTGCGAGAAGCAGCAAGAGCCACAGTCCCATCAGGACGGCGTGCAGGTGAAGAGCAACCGGTATCGGGGGCCGCTGGCCCGAATTGACGTCATGCAGAAGATCGATCGAGTCCGGAATGAAGCCGACCAGCGCAGTCGCGATGAACAGGGTCGCCATGAAGACGTAGATCCAGCGGTCCACGAAGTGGCTTGCCCGACCAACGCCTGAGCCTGCCACTGCAACATTCGGGACGCTCGACATGATTTCCTCCTCGGTGATCTTTCACGGGTTTGGCGTGCCAGCAGGCTGTAGCCACTCCGCGAGTTCTCTTCTCTTGATCGCCAGAGGAACTGCGCGCCCCTCGCGACAGACCGCCTCGAAGGCATCGCTTCCGAGGGCGGCGCGCGCATCGGA
>JBGAIO010000126.1:0-5598 GCA_044225415.1 Burkholderiaceae bacterium
ACGGCCGCTGACGAAATGCGTCGCCAGGTCGCGGATGTACTCGACCTTGCGGTCGGACAGGCCGCACGCGCGCAGCGTCGTTGCACGACGGCGCAACACCTTCTGCGGGGTCAGTTCGCCACAGCAGATTGCAAAGCGGCCCCAGACGGCGGCGGCGGCTTTCACCGAGATCTGCTGGCCGACGATGGAACGCGCCAGCGTGGTGAAGGCATCGCCGCGCGAGGCGAGCGCCACGCGCGGATGCGCGGCGATGATTCGAGCCAACGTCGCGTCGCGCCGCGCCAGTTCGCGGCGGGCGCGCAGCCAGTAGTCGGGGCGCGTTTGCGCCGAGACGGTCGCAGCCATCAGGACGCTCGTCTACTGCCGCCGCCAGGTCGTGCCCGCGGCGCTGTCTTCGAGCAGCACGCCTTCCGCGGCGAGCGCGGCGCGGATGCGGTCGGCTTCGGCGAAGTTGCGGGCCTTCTTGGCGGCCGCGCGTTCGGCGATCAGCGCGTCGATCCGGCCGTCGCCCGAACCCGCCTCGCCCTGCAGGAACTCGGCGGGCGAGCGTTGCAGCAGTCCCAGCACGTCACCGAGGTGCACAAGCTGCGCCGCCAGCGCCGGCGAGCGCGTGCGATTGATCTCGCCCGCCAGGTCGAAGAGCGCCGCCACCGCGATCGGCGTGTTGAAGTCGTCGTCCATCGCCGCCGCGAAGCGCGCGACGTGCGGTTCGTCCCAGTCGAGGGCGGCGTTCGCGTCCGGCGGCGTGTCGCGCAGCGCCGTGTAGAGGCGCGTCAGCGCCGTGCGCGCCTCGACGAGTTGCTCTTCGCCGAACTGGAACTGGCTGCGATAGTGCGAGCGCAGCAGGTAGAAGCGCACGGCCTCCGGATGATGGCGCTTCACGGCGTCGCGGATCGTCACCACGTTGCCCAGCGACTTCGACATCTTGTCCGCGCCCATGCGCAGCGCGCCGGTGTGGATCCACAGGTTGGCGAAGGGCTTGCGGAAGGCGCCCTCGCTCTGGGCAATCTCGTTCTCGTGATGCGGGAAGATCAGGTCGGGGCCGCCGCCGTGGATGTCGAAGTTCTCGCCGAGCAGCTCGCTCGCCATCGCCGAGCACTCGATGTGCCAGCCGGGCCGGCCCGCACCCCAGCGCGACGGCCATAGCGGCTCGCCGGGCTTGGCACTCTTCCACAGCACGAAGTCGAGCGGATCCTGCTTGGCAGCCGCCACCTCGACGCGTTCGCCGGCGCGCAGCTCGTCGAGCGAACGGCCCGAGAGCTTGCCGTAGCCCGGGAACCTGCGCACGCTGAAGTTCACGTCGCCGTCCTCGGCCTGGTAGGCGAGATCGTTCTTCTGCAGCAGCTCGATGATGTGCAGCATCTGCGGCACGTACTGCGTGGCGCGCGGCTCGTGGTCGGGCTGCGCCAGGCCCAGCGCGGCGAAGTCCTCGTGCATGGCCGCGATGTAGCGTGCGGCCAGCTCGGCCGGCGTTTCGCCGGTCTCGGCAGCGCGGCGGATGATCTTGTCGTCGATATCGGTGATGTTGCGCACGTAGGTCACTGCATGGCCGCGCGCACGCAGCCAGCGCTGCATCACGTCGAAGGCGACGAAAGTGCGGCCGTGCCCGATGTGCGTCAGGTCCTGCGTGGTCACGCCGCACACGTAGAGCTTCAGCCGGCCCGGCTCGATCGGGCGCAGCGGCTCCTTGCGCCGTGTCAGCGTGTTGTGGATCTCGATCGTCATGGGATGCTCCGTTGAGGGCCCGTGCTGCACGACGGGCCGTTGATCCGAAGGCGCGCCACGGCGCGCCCGACGCAGCGAAAGCGCCGCGTCAGCGACAGCGGAGACGGTGGGGCCGAGCGAGCTGTGCAATCATCCCGGTCGAGGAACTGCGCAGGGCTCTGCGCAGGGATCGCAGTTGTAGAATCGTTCGAGTATATCAACGCGCCTCACGCGCACGGCCCGCCACTTCGCGCCGACCCGGGCGCGCACCTTCCGTCAGCCATGCCCTTTCGTCCCTTCGCCGCCGCGCTGCTGTGCTCGATGCTGAGTGCGGGTGCCATGGCACAGGTGTCGACGGCGCTGCCTCCGCAGACCATCGGTACGCTGGCGCATGATCAGCCCGAACCGACCGAACTGCAGCAGGTGCAGAAGCTGATGGCCGCGGGCCGGATGCCGGACGCGCTGGCGCGTGCCGATGCGCAGCTGGCGAAGAATCCGAAGGATGCGCAGCTGCGCTTCGTGCGCGGCGTGATCCTGACCGAACTCAAGCGCCCCGCCGAAGCGCGCGCGGTCTTCCAGCGCCTGACGGAAGAGTTCCCCGAACTGCCGGAGCCCTACAACAACCTCGCGGTGCTGTATGCCGGCGAAGGCAAGCTCGACGCGGCCCGCGCGGCCCTCGAATCGGCGCTCGCCGCCGCGCCGAACTACGGCACGGCTTACGAGAACCTCGGCGATGTGTATCTGCAGCTGGCGGCCGACGCGTATCAGAAGGCGAGCGCGCTCGAGCCGGGCAACAAGCAGGCGATCGCCAAGCTGACGCTGTCGCGCGAACTGATCACGAAGACCCGCGCGAAGCGCTGACACCCCTTTCTACTGCAAGGACCGACCATGAAGTTCATCCACCTGATCGTCGCGGCGCTGCTCGCGCTGCCCGGCCTGGCCTCGGCGCAGCGCGTGGCGCTGGACACCACGATGGGCACCATCGTCATCGAGCTCGCGCCGAAGGAAGCGCCGAAGACCGTCGCGAACTTCCTGGAGTACGTGAAGTCGGGCCACTACGACAACACGGTGTTCCATCGCGTGATGGGCAACTTCATGATCCAGGCCGGCGGCTACACGGCCGACCTGGCCGAGAAGCCGACGCGCGCGCCGATTCCGCTGGAGAGCCAGAACGGCCTGAAGAACAACCGCGGCACGGTGGCGATGGCGCGGCGTGGCGACCCGAACTCCGCCACGTCGCAGTTCTTCATCAATGTCGTCGACAACGGCCGCCTGAACTACCCCGAGCCCGACGGCCACGGCTACGCCGTGTTCGGCAAGGTCGTCCAGGGCATGGACGTCGTCGACAAGATCCGCTCGGTGGCCACCACCTCCAGCGGCAGCCATCAGAACGTGCCCGTCACACCGGTCGTCATCAAGACCGCACGCGTCGTTTCCTAGGAGCCCGCATGATCCGCCTGTACACCAACCTCGGCCCCATCACCATCGAGCTGGATCACCAGCGCGCGCCGAAGACCGCCGAGAATTTCGAAAGCTACGTTCGCAACGGCTTCTACGACGGCACGCTGTTCCATCGCGTCATCAACGGCTTCATGATCCAGGGCGGCGGATTCGAGGCTGGCATGAAGCAGAAGACGACCGAGGACCCGATCCCCAACGAGGCACGCAACGGCCTGCGCAACGCGAAGTACACCCTGGCGATGGCCCGCACCGGCGATCCGCACTCGGCGACGGCGCAGTTCTTCATCAACGTCGCCGACAACGATTTCCTCGACCACACCGCCCCGACGCCGCAGGGCTGGGGCTACTGCGTATTCGGCAAGGTGGTCGAGGGCTTCGCGGTCGTCGACAAGATCAAGGCCGTGCGCACGGGACGCGCCGGCGGGCACTCCGACGTGCCGGAAGTCGACGTGCTGATCGAGCGCGCCGAGGTCGTCCAGTGAGCCGTCGTCCATTGAATCCGCGGTAACGCCGTGACGACCCAGGCAGCGCCGGCCACGGTGCCGGCGCTGGCGGTGGCGACCGAGGTCGCGCCGCTGCGCGACCCGATCATCATTTCCGATCTGCATCTGGCGCAGGAGCGGCCGCGCACGCTGGCGCGCTTCCTGCGCTTCATGCGCGAGGACGCGCCGGCCCATGCCGAACTGGTCATCCTGGGAGACCTGTTCGAATTCTGGATCGGCGACGATGCAGGTGCAGCCGCTGCTCCGGTGATCGCGGCACTCGCGGCGGCCTCGGCGCGAGGACAACGCGTGCTGCTGATGCACGGCAACCGCGACCCGCTGCTCGGAGCCGACTTCGCGCGCGCCGCGGGCGGCAGCCTGCTCGCCGATCCGATCGTCGCCGACGTCGCCGGCACGCGCACGCTGCTGTCGCACGGCGACCTGTGGTGCACGCGCGATGTCGCCTATCAGCAGTTCCGCGCGATGGTGCGCGACCCCGCCTTCCAGCGCGACTTCCTCGCGAAATCCGTCGCCGGGCGCATCGCGGTCGCGCGCAGCGCGCGCCAGCAGAGCGAGACCGAGAAAGCCGTGAAGGCGATGGACATCATGGACGTGACGCCCGCTGCCATTGAAGCGGCGCTCGTCGCCGCCGGCGTGCGTCGGCTGATCCACGGCCACACGCACCGGCCGGCCGCCCACGAACTGATCGTCGACGGCCAGCGCGCCGAACGCTGGGTGCTGCCCGACTGGGAATTCGAGGATCCCGGTGCCGTCCGCGGCGGATTCCTCGACTTCGCCGAGGGCCGCCCGCGGCTGGTGTTCTTCGACGACTGAAGCAACCATCGACTTGCGGCCCGGCGTCGTCATCCCGGCGAAGGCCGGGATCCAATCTGACGTTGAGCCACAGAATCAGGCCCCGACCTTCGCCGGGGCGATGGGGATGTCATTCGTCGATGAGCCGGCCCAGCTGCTCGGTGCTGACGCTGGGCTTCGCAGCATGTTCCTCGATCGTAATGCCGTGGCGTTCCAGCGCCGCGATGAGCCGTTCGATCTCCGCCTGCTGCGCGGTCGCGTGATCGATCAGTCCATGCAGCGCCTTGCCCAGCGGATCGTCGGCGTCCGAAGTCAGGCCATAGGCCGAGAAGCCGAGCCGGTTGGCCGTCGCCTCGCGCTGTGCATCGACGTCGCGATGCAGAATGCGCGCGGGATTGCCGACGGCGGTCGCGCCCGGCGGCACTTCCTTGACCACGACCGCGTTGGAACCGATGCGCGCGCCATCGCCGACCGTGAAGCCACCCAGGATCTTCGCGCCGGCGCCGACGATGACGTCGCGGCCCAGCGTCGGATGGCGCTTCGAGCCGCGCGCGAGCTTCGTACCGCCGAGCGTCACGCCCTGGTAGATGGTCGTGCCGTCGCCGATCTCTGCGGTCTCGCCGATGACCACGCCCATGCCGTGATCGATGAACACGAAGCGGCCGATGCGCGCGCCGGGATGGATCTCGATGCCGGTGAAGAACCGCGACGCATTCGACACGTACCGCGCCAGCCAGCGGAAGCCCGCGTTCCACGCCGTGTGCGCGATGCGATGCAGCCACAACGCGTGCACGCCCGGGTAACAGGTCAGCACCTCCCAGCCCGAGCGGGCCGCGGGGTCGCGTTCGAGGATGCAGGCGATGTCTTCGCGAAGGCGCTTGAACATGAAGCTCGTCGATGGATCAGGCCATGCCGGACCGGCAGTGTGCGCGGCGATTGTACGGACGGGCGGCCGCGCTCGATGCGTCGCTAGCCGCCCGTCTCGACCTTCCCGCCCTTCTCCCCCTTCTTGCGGCCCGCGCGATCGGCGCGCGACTGGATCACCGCGGCCAGCACGCCGAGCAGCAGGTCGACCTCGGTCTGCGTCGGCCGCGCACGGTTGAAGAGTCTCCGCACGCGCACCATCAGTGTCTTGGGC
>JBGAIO010000006.1:0-49210 GCA_044225415.1 Burkholderiaceae bacterium
TCGTCTCGCGCCGCGTCGAAGGCGACGTGCACCGCTGCACGTACGGCGAACTCGCCCAGCGCGCGCGGCACATGGCCGCCGCCCTTGCGGCGCGCGGCATCGGCATGGGCGATCGCGTCGCGACGCTGGCGTGGAACGGCTACCGCCACTTGGAGCTCTACTACGCCGTGTCCGGCTCGGGCGCCGTGCTGCACACACTGAATCCGCGCCTGCACCCGGACCAGGTCGCGTGGATCACCGACCATGCCGAGGACCGGATCCTGTTCTTCGACCTGACGTTCCTGCCGCTGGTCGAGGCGATCGCGCGGCGCGTGAAGACGATCAGGACCTTCGTCGCGATGACGGACCGCGCGCACATGCCGGCCAGCACCACGATTCCGGATCTGCTGTGCTACGAGGATCTGTTCGACGGGCAGCACGCCGACGACACCTGGCCGCAGTTCGACGAGCAGAGCGCGTCGTCGCTGTGCTACACGTCGGGCACCACCGGCGATCCGAAGGGCGTGCTCTACAGCCATCGCTCGACCGTGCTGCACAGCTATGCCGCGGCGCTGCCCGATTCGCTGAACTGCTCGGCGCGCGACGTCATCCTGCCGGTCGTGCCGATGTTCCACGTCAACGCGTGGGGCCTGCCCTACGTCGCATGCATGGTCGGGGCCAGGCTCGTCTTTCCGGGGCCTTTCCTCGACGGCGCGTCGCTGTACGAGCTGTGTGAGGCCGAAGGCGTGACGATGGCGGCCGGCGTGCCGACCGTCTGGCAGGGGTTGCTGGCGCACGTCGAGGCCAATGGGTTGACGTTCAGCACGATGCGCCGCATGGTGATCGGCGGCGCCGCGTGCCCGCCCGCGATGACGCAGGCGTTCCAGGACCGCTACGACGTGCAGGTGCTGCATGCCTGGGGCATGACGGAGCTGAGTCCGCTGGGCACCGTCTGCGCGATGAAGCGCCGGCACGAAGCGATGAACGCTGCCGACCGTCTCGCGCTGCAGGCCAGGCAGGGTCGTGCCGTCTTCGGCGTCGACATCAGGATCGTCGATGCCGACGGCAGCGAACTGCCGCGCGATGGCGAATCGGCCGGCGAACTGCTGGTGCGCGGGCCCTGGGTCATCGACCGCTACTTCAAGAACGCCGGCGGTGATCCGCTGGTCAGGGATGCACTCGGGCGTGACTGGTTCCCGACGGGCAACGTCGCCACCATCGACGCCGATGGTTTCATGCAGATCACCGATCGCAGCGGATGCCCGACCAGGCCCGGCGGCGCGTGGATCGGCTCCCTCGATCCCGGACTGCCGATGGCCTGAATCCGCGGAAGGTACCGATGACCGCACTCTCCATCAACGCCCTGCCCGCCCGTGCCCGCGCACTGTTCCCCGGCGTGCTGGCCTGCGGTGTCGTGGCCGCGGCCGCGACTTTCCTGTCCGAGCACTACGGCGCGCCCGTGATGCTGTTCGCCCTGCTGCTGGGCATGGCGATGAACTTCCTGTCGGCCGATGGACCGTGCGCAGCGGGCATCGCCTTCACCAGCCGCGCAGTGCTGCGCATCGGGGTCGCGTTGCTGGGACTGCGCATCACGGCCGGGCAGGTCACGGCGCTCGGATGGTTCCCGCCGTTGCTGGTCGTCGGCACCGTCGCTGCGACGATCGCCGTCTCGATCGTGGCTGCGAAGCTGTTCGGATTCCGGGGGCTGTTCGGTCTGCTCACGGGCGGCGCGACCGCGATCTGCGGCGCGTCGGCTGCGCTCGCCCTGTCGGCCGCGCTGCCCCACCATCCGCTGAAGGAGCGGGCCACGCTGTTCACGGTGATCGGCGTCAGCGCGCTGTCGACGGTGGCGATGATCGCCTACCCGATGATCGTCCACGCGCTGGACCTCGATCCGATGCGGGCCGGCATCTTCCTCGGCGGCACGATCCACGACGTCGCGCAGGTGGTGGGCGCGGGCTACAGCCTGTCGCGCGAGACCGGCGATGCCGCGACGCTGGTCAAGCTGATGCGGGTGGCGATGCTGCTGCCGGTCATCGTCGTCGCGGTGACGGTCACGCGCCTCGGCATCGGCGGACTGGAAGCCGGCGGCCCGGCCGGCACCGCGCGTCCGCCGCTGCTGCCGTGGTTCGCAGTCGCCTTCGCGATCCTCGTGGCCGTCAACAGCCTGGGCTGGGTCTCTGCGCCCGTGGTCGCGCTCGGCAACGACGTGTCGCGCTGGTGCCTGGTGGCCGCCATCGCCGGCATCGGCATGAAGACCCAGTTGCGCGAGCTGGTCGATGTCGGCATCAAGCCGATCGTGCTGATGATCTGCGAGACGATCTTTCTCGCGGTGCTGGTGCTGCTGTTGCTGCGCTGGGCCGGCTGACCACCCGCAGCGTCAGGTCCGCGGCAGCGTGACTCCGCGCTGTCCCTGGTACTTGCCGCCGCGGTCGCGGTACGAGGTTTCGCACACCTCGTCGCTCTCGATGAACAGCACCTGTGCGCAGCCTTCGTGCGCGTAGATCTTGGCGGGCAGCGGCGTCGTGTTGGAAAATTCCAGCGTCACGTGGCCTTCCCACTCGGGCTCGAGCGGCGTGACGTTGACGATGATGCCGCAGCGCGCGTAGGTGCTCTTGCCGAGGCAGATGGTCAGCACGTTGCGCGGGATGCGGAAGTACTCGACGGTGCGCGCCAGCGCGAACGAGTTCGGCGGGATGATGCACACCGCGCTCTTCACGTCGACGAAGGAATTCGGGTCGAAGGCCTTGGGATCGACGATCGTCGAGTTGATGTTCGTGAAGATCTTGAATTCGTCGGCGCAGCGGATGTCGTAGCCGTAACTCGACGTGCCGTAGCTCACGATGCGCTGGCCATTCACTTCGCGCACCTGCCCCGCCTCGAAGGGCTCGATCATGCCCTGCGCCGCCATGCGGCGGATCCACTTGTCGCTCTTGATGCTCATCACATTCCGCGTGACGACCTGCACCGCTGGAACCGCAGGTTGTAAGCCGCCCCGACACCCCTCCAAAGAAGACGCGATTCTACGGGCGCCGGACGGCAGCATCGTTGCGTGCCGGCCCGATTAGACTCGGCCTCATGAAACTGCGGTGGACTCCCGCGCGCGTCGGCGACGCGCTGCACGAAGTCGACACTCCGGCCCTGGTGCTGGACCTCGACCGCTTCGAATCCAATCTCGAGCGGCTGATGCGCTCTTCCACCGTGCGCGGCACGCGCGTGCGGCCGCATGCGAAGAGCCACAAGTGCGTGGAGATCGCGCGCCGACAGATCGCCGCAGGCGCCATCGGCATCTGCTGCCAGAAGGTGTCCGAAGCCGAGGTGTTCCTGGCCGGCGGCATCGAAGACGTGCTGGTCACCAACGAGATCATCGGCAAGCGCAAGGTCACCGCGCTGGCCTCGCTCGCCGTGCGCTATCCAAAGGCGACCATCGGCGTGTGCGTCGACGACGTGCGCCAGGTACGGCAGCTGGCCACCGCGTGCCGGGCGCTGGCCGCCGAACTCGACGTGTACATCGAGATCGACGTCGGCCATGGCCGCGCCGGCGTGCCGGACACGGCGGCGGCCATCGACCTGGCGCGCGAGATCAAGCTGCACCGCAGCCTGAACCTGCGCGGCCTGCAGGCGTACTACGGCTCGGCGCAGCACCGGCGCAGCGTGCGCGAGCGCCGGCAGGCGATCACGCTGGCGGCAGGCCTCGCCGGCGCCGCGCGCGACGGACTGCTTGCCGAGGCGTTGCCGTGCGAGATCATCACCGGCGGCGGCACCGGCACCTTTCCGTACGAGACGGGCAGCGGGGTCTACAACGAGATCCAGCCCGGCTCGTACGTGCTGATGGACGTCGACTACAGCAAGAACGAATTCGATCCGATCGCGCCCGCGTTCGAGCCGGCGCTGTACATCCTGTCATCGGTGATGAGTGCGCGCGGCGACCGCGTCACGCTGGACGCCGGTCTGAAGACATTCTCGACGGACTCCGGCCCCGCGATGCCGGCCTTCGAGGGCTGGCAGGTGCGCGGCGTGTCGGACGAGCACACGGTGCTGATCCGCGTCGCCAATGACGGGCCGAACCTCGCCATCGGCGACAAGCCGCTGCTGATCCCCGGGCACGTCGATCCGACGATCAATCTGCACGATGTCATGGTCGTCGTCCGCAACGACGTGGTCATCGACCTGTGGTCCATCGACGCGCGCGGCGCGGTGTTCTAGAAACGCGTCGCCGCGTCTGCCGGCGCATCAGTCGACCACGCCGACGCTTTCCACTTCGCGCGCCGCGTCGCGCCGCGCGAACTGCGCGATCGCCACGCCGGCCAGCGTCACCGCGGCACCGACCAGCTTGATCGCGCCGTAGCCCTCGCCCGTGACCCACCACGCGACCAGTCCAGCCACCGGCGGCATCAGGTACATCAGCGGTGCGGTGCGCGCCACGCCGCGCACGGCGTTGACCCAGCCCCACACGATCCAGCCCGCGAAGGCGGAGATGATCACTGCCCACAGCAGTCCGGCCCAGATCGCCAGCGTCACCTCGTTCCACGCCACGCGCAGTCCGGCCGGGATGCTGATCAGCAGCACCGGCACGCTGCCCAGCAGCGTCGCGTAGGCCATCACCAGCACGCCGCCGCGCCGTTCGATCAGCGGCTTCGCGGCGACGGTGTAGGCGGAGAAGAAGAACGCCGCGACCAGCAGCACGAGGTCGCCGCCGCTCGCGCGCCATTGCGCGCCGAGCAGCTTGTCCGACAGGAAGATCAGCACCCCCGCGCACGCGACGCCGACCCCGGCGATCTGCGCGCGCGACAGCGATTCGACGCCGAGCCCCCGCAGCAGCAGCAGCGTGAACACCGGGCCGCAGGCGAGGATCAGCGAACTGGAGAACGCGGTCGACCAGTCGATGCCGTAGGTCACCAGCCCGACGTGCGCGAGATGGCCGAGCAGTCCCAGCCGCAGCAAGGCCCACCACTCGCTGCGCGGCAGCCGCGGCCAGCGCAGGCCATAGCGCTGCCACAGCAGTGCGATCGCACACAGCGGCATGATCAGGTAGCGCACGAACAGGAATCCACCCGGCGTGATCGCCGCGAACACCGCCTTCTGGACGCTGAAGTTCACGCCCCATACCAGGATCAGCGCGAGAGCGAGCAGCAGCGCCGCGCGTTCGCGCGCAGGCTGCGCGGCCTTTGCGGATGCCGCAGGGCCTGTCGCAGTCTCTGCTCGGTCCTCGCCGGGTGTCACCATGGCGCTGCGAGCATATCCGCTTGCGGCAGGCGTAAGATGGATCGTTCGAGGCCGACGGTCCGGCCACCATGACGGAGACTCCATGCACCTGCGTTCTGTGACGATTCGCGCCGGATGTGCCGCGCTGGCGGCCTCGGCGATGCTGCTGTCGGCGGGTGCGCGGGCCCAGACGGCCGCGCCCGCGATCGACGAGGCTGCATTGCGCAAGGCCTTCGACGCCGCGGACTCCAACAAGGACGGCGTCATCGAAATCGACGAGGCCGTCGCCGATGCGGTGCTGATCTTTGCCACGCTGGACAAGAACCGCGACGGCTTCCTCACGGTGGACGAACTGCCGCGGCACGACCCGGTGCGCCTGAAGGCGGCCGACCGCAACGGCGACGGCAAGCTGTCGGTGGGCGAAGTCGCCGCCGACCGGGTCTGGGAGTTCTTCGAGGCCGACACCGATCGCAACGGCGTGCTCACCTTCGAGGAAGTGCGCGTCTACGTCATCAAAGTGCGCGCCGCGCGCAAGTAAGGGCAGGAGCAAGACATGAAGATCGCATATCGCACTCTGTCGGCGGCCACTCTCGGCGCGCTGGCCGCGCTGGCCCTGGGCGGCTGCGCCAACATGACGCCGCAGGAACAGAACCGCGCCACCGGGCAGGTCGTCGGCGGCGTCACCGGCGCAGCGCTGGGTTCGCTGATCGGCGGCGGCACCGGGCGGTCCATCGCCATCGCTTCCGGGGCCGTCATCGGCACCGTCGTCGGCGGCGAAATCGGCGCGAACCAGACGCGCTGAGCGGTGCACGGCGCGCGTTGACGCGCGTCAGCCCTGCGCCGGGGCCGGCCGGCCACAATCGATGCGGGATCCATCCGTGCATCGATCATGAATCCGACCGTCATCACGCTGCTGCTGGCCGCCGGCCTTGCAGCCTTCGCTGCGCTTGCGTGGCGCAAGCTGTCGGTGGTCGCGGCGCTGGCGCCCGACCACCGCTTCGATGCGGCTGCTGCGCGCAGCGCGCGGCTGCTGCGCATGGGCTTCGCGCAGTCGCGCATGCTGAGCGGCGACTTCCGGCCCGGGCTGATGCATGCGGTCATCTTCCTGGGCTTCCTCGCGCTGCTGATCCGCAAGCTGCACCTGCTGGTCATCGGCTTCGCACCGCTGGCGACCATCCCCGGCGGGCTGGGCAGCGCCTACGGCGTTCAAGGACTTCATCGAACTCGCGGTGCTGCTCGCCGTGCTGTACGGGTTCTGGCGCCGCTTCGTGCGTCCTCCCGCGCGACTCGAGCCCAACCGCGAGGCGCTGCTGATCCTGTCGCTGATCCTGATCATCATGGTCACCGACTTCGGCTTCGATGCATTCCGCTTCGCGCTTTACGCGGGTACGGTGCCGGCCATCGCGCACGAAGCCTCTTGGGCATGGATCGGCGGAGCGCTCGCTGCTCCGCTGGCCGGTTGGTCGCCCGAGGCGCTGACCGTCGGCATGCACGCCATGTACTGGACGCAGATGGTCACGGTGTTCACGTTCATGGCGATACTGCCGGTGGGCGAACACTTCCACATCGTCACTGCGCTGCCGGCGCTGTACTTCGCGCGCGACCTGCCGGTCAACGACGTCCCGGCGGTGGATCTCGCGCCTTTCAGCGACGACGACGCCGACCCTGACACGATGAAGATCGGCGCGAAGACGGCGCTCGACCTGACGTGGAAGGAAGGCCTGGACGTGTTCACCTGCACGGAGTGCGGGCGCTGCAAGGACGCCTGCCCGACCTTTCTCACCGGCAAGCCGCTGGCGCACAAGTGGGTCAATGACGCGCTCAAGCACCACCTGATGGAGCATGCCGGCGCGGTGCGCGAGCGCGATGCCGCGCAGCTGCCCGCGCTGGTCGGCAAAGTGCTGTCGGAAGACACGCTGTGGGCCTGCACCACCTGCGGCTACTGCGAGTCGGCCTGCCCGATCTCGCTCGAGCACCTGCCGCGCTTCTTCCGCCTGCGCCAACGCCAGGTGATGATGGAAGGCGAGTTCCCGCACGAGCTGAACCGGCTCTTCTCCGCCTACGAGTCCGCCGGCAACCCGTGGGGACTGGACGCCGGCACGCGCGGCAATTGGGCCGCGGAGGCGAAGGACCTGGACGTTCGCGTCATTGCGTCCGCCGAAGACGTCGCGGCGGTGGACTGCGTGTACTACGTCGGCTCCGCCTCGTCGTTCGACCCGCGTGGCCAGAAGATCGCGCGCGCCTTTGCAAAGGTGGCACAGGCCGCCGGCGTCAAGCTCGGCATCCTCGGCGCGCAGGAAGGCTCGACGGGTGAGTGCGTGCGCCGGCTCGGCAACGAGATGGTATTCCAGCAGCTCGCGGCCGCGCTGGTCGAGACGATGAACGGATTCGGCATCCGGCGCATCGTCACTGCAGACCCGCATGCGTACAACGCGCTGAAGAACGAGCTCGGTGCATGGGGCGGCCACTATGAAGTGGTGCACCACACGCAGGCCATCGACGAGTGGATCCGCGCCGGTCGCCTGAAGGTGCAGCGCACGCACGAGCGCATCGCGTTCCACGACCCCTGCTATCTCGGCCGGCACAACGGCGAATACGAGGCACCGCGGCGCGTGCTGCAGGCCATCAGCCGAGACGCTCCACTCGAGCCGGCTCTCGCACGCGACAAGGCCATGTGCTGCGGCGCCGGTGGGGGGCGCATGTGGCTGGAGGAGACCATCGGCACGCGCATCAACGTGCTGCGTGCGGAACAGCTGCTGGCGGTTCAGCCGGCCGGCGTGGCGACGGCGTGTCCGTACTGCGCGGTGATGGTGGGCGATGGACTCGCCGAGAAGAATCCGACGGTGGCGGCGCGGGATATCGCGGAGCTGGTGGCGGACGCGCTGGGCTGACGAGGCAACGTCAAATGGATCCCCGCCGTCATCCCGGCGAACGCCGGGATTCAATTACTTCTGACCTTCCGGCGTGATCTGCAGCGCCACCAGGAAGCGCGCCACCATGTTGTAGGTGGCGGTCGCCGCCACCAGCTCGACTACCTCGGTCGGCGGCAGGTGCCGTTTCAGTTCGTCGAAGACCGCATCGGAAATCTTCACGTCGCGGGTGCTGGCGATGGCGAAGCCGATCACCGCGCGCTGTACGTCGTCGTACAGCGGGCTCGTCGCCGCCGCGTCGGGATCGTCCAGCGCTGCGAGCTGCTGCGGCGTCGCGCCGGCCATCGCGAGCTCGGGCGCATGGTGGTGGTACTCGTAGTGCGCGCCGGTGAGACGCGCCACCACGCAGATCGCCAGTTCGCGCAGGAACGGCGACAGCGCGAGCTGCGTGCGCACGGCACCCAGGTACACGTTCCACGCGCGGGCGAGCGGCTCCGACCACAGCAGCAGGCGATCCAGGTTCAGCAGCGTGCCGCCGCGGCGCGCCTCGATGGCGGCTACCAGCTCACGGCTGCGCGGCGCGAGATCCTCGCGCCAGGATTCGATGCGCATTCAACGGCTCCCGAACAGGCGCTTGAAGAAGGTCGCGAGCGAGGCCCAGAAGCCGGGGCGCTCGACGGCCGGCGACGGCGGCGGCGCACCGCCCGCATCCGTCGGCGACGGCGCGGCGGGATGCTTCGCCGCGAGATCGGCGGCAAAGGTCGCGAAGAAACGGTCGGCCAGCGTGGCCGATGCCGCATCCACCAGCCGCGAGCCGATCTGCGCGATGCGCCCGCCGACCGATGCATCGACGACGTAGCGCATCAGTGTCGATGCCGCGCCCTGCTCGACGAGTTCGACACGCGCCGTGCCGCGCGAGAAACCGGCGGCGCCGCCCTGCAGATCGAAGCGGATCGCGTACGACTCGGGCGCCATGACGTCGGCGAGCTCCAGCTTGCCCTTGAAGCGCGCCTTCACCGGCCCGATGGCGGCGTTGACCGACACGTCGTAGGCGTTGTCGCCGGTCGCGACGAAGCTCTCGCAGCCCGGCACCGCGGCCTTGAGCGCTTCGACGTCATTGAGCGCCGCCCACGCAACGTCGCGCGCGACCGGCAGCGTGCGTTCGCCCTTCAGTTCCATGCCCGCGCTCCCCTGGCGTTGCGCGCCGCACGCTTCAGCTGCATGCCCAGCTCCTCGAGTGAAGCGAGATTGTGCACCGGCAGGAAGGCATCGACGTGCGGCAGCAGCGCGCGCACGCCGCCGGCGCGCGGCTCGAAGCCCGCATAGCGCAGCAGCGGATTGAGCCACACCAGCCGCCGGCACGACTTCGACAGGCGCTCGGCTTCGCGCGTGAGTTGTGTCGTGTCGCCATGCTCCAGGCCGTCGGTGACCAGCAGCACGGTCGGGTTGCCGTACAGCACCCGCCGCGCCCAGCGCAGGTTGAATTCGTGCAGCGCCTGCGTGATGCGCGTGCCGCCCGACCAGTCCTCCACCGCCTGCACGACGGACGCGACCGCAACGTCGGGATCGCGGCTGGCGAGCTGGCGGGTCACGTGCGTCAGGCGCGTGCCGAACAGGAAGGCGTGCACGCGGCGATCGGCGGCATCGCGTCCGCCGGCGAGCGCGTGCACGAAGTGCAGGAACATGCGCGAGTAGCTCGCCATCGATCCCGAGATGTCGACCAGCACCACCAGCGGCTCCGGCCGCGTACGCCGGCGCCGGTAGCGGATGGTGGCCAGTTCGCCGCCAGCGCGTGCGGCATCGCGCAGCACGGCACGCAGATCGATGCGCGCACCGCGCCGCGCGGACGCGGTGCGACGCGTCGGCAGGCGGGCGATGAAGCTGTCGAGATCGGCCAGCATGCGCTTCGCCGCGGCCCACTCGGCCGCGCTCATCGTGTCGAAGTCGGCCTTGCGCAGCTGCTCGCGATCGGTCCACGACAGCGAGGCCTGGATGTCGAGGCGCTGTGCTTCGGGCGGCGGCGCGGCGACCTGTGCCGACTTGAACAGCGCGTCGCCCAGCCGGCGATTCTCCTGAAGGGCCGCCGGCGCGCGCGCCTGCGCCCTTGGCAGCAGCAGCCGCAGGATCTTGCCGAGCAGGTCCGGATCCTTCCAGAACACGTGGAAGGCCTGGTCGAACAGCAAGCGATGCTCGCCGCGGCTCAGGAAGCACGCGGCCAGCACCGCGCGGAAGTCGTCGCGCGACGCGATGCCGCCGGCGCGCAACGCTTCGTAGGCGAGCAGCACGCGATCGGTGCCGACGGGCAAGCCGGCATCGCGCAGCACGCGCGCGAAGTGCATGACGTTCTCGGCGAGTCGCCCCGGAAATTCAGCGAGCTGCCCCCCAGGCGCCGGCAGTCCGTCGAAAGTCGCCGCGCTCAACCCGCCGCGCGCGATGCCGGCGCCGCGCGCGCCTCCGTGCGGATGCGTTCGACGATCTGCGCGGCTTCCGTGCCCTGCATGCGCGCGATGTCGTCCTGGTACTTCAGCAGCACGCCCAGCGTGTTGTCGACGGTCTCGGGTTCCAGCGCCACCGCGTCCAGCGCCAGCAGCGCGCGCGTCCATTCGATGGTCTCGGCCACGCCCGGCAGCTTGTAGAGCTCGATCGCGCGCAGCGACTGCACGAAGGCGACGATCTGGCGCGACAGCATGTCGCCTGCATCGGGCACCTTGCGCTGGATGATGGCCAGTTCGCGCGCGGCGGACGGGTAGCCCACCCAGTGATACAGGCAACGGCGCTTGACCGCGTCGTGGATCTCGCGCGTGCGGTTCGACGTGATGACCACCACCGGCGGACGCTCGGCGCGCACGGTCTTCCATTCGGGAATGGTGATCTGGAAGTCGGACAGCACTTCGAGCAGGTAGGCCTCGAAAGGCTCGTCGGCGCGATCGAGCTCGTCGATCAGCAGCACCGGCGGGCGCTCGCGCGGCAGCAGCGCGCGCAGCAGCGGGCGCTCGACGAGGAAGCGTCCCGTATACAGCTCGCCCTGCAGGTGATCGCGCGACACGTCGCTGCGCTCGGCAAGCCGGATCTCCATCAGCTGTCGCGCGACGTTCCATTCGTAGGCCGCGGCGTTGATGTCGAGGCCTTCGTAGCATTGAAGGCGGATCAGCTCGGCGCCAAGGGCCGCGGCAAGCACTTTCGCGATCTCGGTCTTCCCGGTGCCGGGCTCGCCTTCGACGAACAGCGGCCGCTGCAGCTTCAGCGCAAGGAAGACCGCGGTCGCCAGCGACCGGTCGGCGATGTAGCTCTGCGCGGCCAGCAGCTCGGCCGTGGCACCGATGGAAGCGGGGCTCGTCATGCGAGCACGTTAACGGATACGGGCAGCCGGTGCCAGCGAGCCGCGACGGTACTGGCGCCCGATGGTCTTCAGACCGGCCAGCGCGAAACCGTGCAGGTGCGCGGCGAGGACGTCGCCCGGCATGCTGCGCACCTGCTGCAGCGGCCCCGGCACGCCCTGCGCGCCGATCAGCAGCAGCAGGCAGGGCGCCATCACCGACACGGTACAACGCACGGTGGCAGCATCGTCCGCGGGGATCCCTGCAATCTCACCAACGATCTGCCGCAGGATCGCGAACTTCGGCGGCAGTTCGGATCGCATCAGCACCTCGAGGTGAGGCGACGGCGCCAGTCCCTCGCGCGCAAGCACGCGGACGTGCCAGCCGGGCTTGCGCTGCAGTGCGTGCCGGACCAGCCGGTCGATCACCTGGCGCAGCCTGGCCGCGGCGGACAGACGGGATCCGGCCAGGGCCTGCAGATCGGCCAGGCTGACGATGCGTCGGTGCGCTTCGACCAGCACCGCGCGGTACAGCCCCTGCCTGCCGCCGAAGTGGTAGTTGATGGAAGCGAGGCTGACGCCGGCGCGCCCGGCCACCGTCTTGGCGGCCGTGTCGGCATAGCCGGCCGCGGCGAAGCACTCGCCGGCCGCTTCCAGGATCAGCGAGCGCGTCGCATCGCCGTCCATGCGCGTGGTGCGTGTGGAATCGGTCCTTGTCGTCATGGGACGAGATCCTGCAGGCGTTGCTTTCAGTTTAAATCAGATTCAAACTAAGCGCATCAGCGAATGGCGCAAGCCGACCTGCGGGAAGACTCACATGAAGAAGCGGCTCATCGTCGTGCTACTGATCGTGGCGGTCGCGGCCGCGGCCGGCTGGTTCGCGTGGAAGGCGACCCCGGCCCGCGGCCGGCGGCGACATCGTCCTGCACGGCAACGTCGACATCCGGCAGGTGTCGCTCGCCTTCGACGGCACCGGCCGGGTGCTGGAACTGCGCGTTGACGAGGGCGACCGCGTGAAGAGCGGCAGCGTGCTGGGCGTGCTGGACACGCGCACGCTC
This sequence comes from Burkholderiaceae bacterium, assembly GCA_044225415.1. Classification (GTDB taxonomy): domain Bacteria; phylum Pseudomonadota; class Gammaproteobacteria; order Burkholderiales; family Burkholderiaceae_F; genus JALORV01. The sequence goes on from JBGAIO010000006.1 coordinate 12,429, forward strand.
GCGCTGCAGGCCCGGCAGGCGCGCGCGCAGATCGACGTTCAGCAGCAGAACCTGCTGCGGCTGCGCAACGGCTCGCGGCCGCAGGAAATCTCGCAGGCGCGCAGTCGCGTCAGCGCCGCCCAGGCGGATGCCGCGCGCGCCGCGCAGGAACTGGAGCGGCTTCAGAGCATTGCCGCGGCGACCAGGGGCCGCGGCGTCAGCCCGCAGGACCTGGACCGCGCGCGCACCAGCGCGCAGATCGCCGCGTCCAGAGTCGATGAGCAGCGCGACGCCCTGCGCCTGTCGGAACTGGGGCCGCGCAAGGAAGACGTCGCCGCGGCGCAGGCGCAGCTGGACGCGACGAAGGCCCAGCTCGCATTGCTGGAACACCAGATTGCGCAGGGCGAGCTGCGCGCCCCGCTGGACGCCGTGGTGCGCTCGCGGCTGCTGGAGCCGGGCGACATGGCCACGCCGCAGCGGCCGGCCTTTGCGCTCGCGCTGACCGATCCGAAGTGGGTGCGCGTCTACGTCAGCGAAACCGATCTCGGCCGCGTGCGCACCGGCATGGCCGCGCGCATCTTCACCGACAGCCGCCCCACCCAGCCCATCGACGGCCAGGTGGGCTTCATCTCGTCGGTGGCCGAGTTCACACCCAAGTCCGTGCAGACGGAGGAACTGCGCACCAGCCTGGTCTACGAAGTGCGGGTGCTCGTCGCCGACCCGGACAACGTGCTGAGGCTGGGCCAGCCGGCCACCGTTCGATTGCTCACAGGGTCGAGCACGGCATCGAACGCCGACTCGAAGACCGAATCGAAAGCCCCGTCGCCGCGATGAGCGAAGCCGGCGTCGTCGCCGCCGCCCGCGCACTGAGCAAGCGCTACAGCGGCCCGGACGGTGCGAAGGTCGCCGCCGTCGACGGCGTGTCGCTGTCGATGCGCAGCGGCGAACTGACGGCGCTGGTAGGCCCCGACGGCGCCGGCAAGACCACGCTGCTGCGCATGATGGCCGGCCTGCTGAGCCCCGACGACGGCCGCCTGCAGGTGCTGGGCTGCGACGTGGCCGCCGACCCCCAGGCGGTGCAGGACCGCATCAGCTACATGCCGCAGCGCTTCGGGCTGTACGAGGATCTCAGCGTGCAGGAGAACCTCGATCTGTATGCCGACCTGCACGGCGTGCCGGCGGAGCAGCGGCGCACGCGCTTCGCGCGCCTGCTCGACATGACGGACCTCGCGGAGTTCACCGCGCGTCCCGCCGGCAAGCTCTCCGGCGGCATGAAGCAGAAGCTGGGGCTGGCCTGCACGCTGGTGCGCTCGCCGGAGCTGCTGCTGCTCGACGAACCCAGCGTCGGCGTGGACCCGCTGTCGCGCCGCGACCTGTGGCAGATCGTGCAGCGGCTGGTAGAGGACGAAAAGCTGAGCGTGGTGGTCAGCACCGCGTACATGGACGAGGCCGAACGCTGCGCGAAGGTATTCGTCATGCACCACGGCCGCCTGCTGGCCGAAGGCACGCCCGAGGAACTGCGCCAGCGGGCGCGCGGACTGACCTACACCACCCACCCTCCCGCCGGCGTGGCGGCACGCGACCTGCAGGCTCGGCTCATCGATGCGCGCGACCTGATCATCGATGCGGTGCCGCGCGGCGGCGCGGTGCGCTTCATCCGCCGGCCGGACGCCGACGAAGCGCGCGTTGCGCATCTGCTGCACGACGCTTCGATGCGGCCGCGGCCCGCGGAGCTCGAGGATGCGTTCATGATGCTGCTGCAGCAGCAGGCCGCCGACGAAACGGCCGCCGCCACGCCGGTCGCCATCGAGACAGCGTCCGGCCATCGCGGCACCGACTCCGACGCTGTGCGAGCCGCCGACGCGGCGCCCGCCATCTCCGTGCGCGACCTGGTGCGCAAGTTCGGGGACTTCACGGCCGTCGCCAGCACCTCGTTCGACGTGGCGCGCGGCGAGATCTTCGGACTGTTGGGCCCCAACGGCGCCGGCAAGACCACCACATTCCGCATGCTGTGCGGACTGCTGCCCGCCACCAGCGGCCAGTTGCAGGTGGCCGGCGTGGATCTGCGTCGCGCGCGGGCCCAGGCGCGTGCGCGCATCGGCTACGTTGCGCAGAAGTTCGCGCTGTATGCGAATCTGACGGTGCGCGAGAACCTGGCGTTCTTCGGCGGCGCCTACGGCCTGCGCGGCGACGGGCTGCGCGAGCGCGTGGCCGCTTCGCTGGCGCAGTTCGAGCTGCAACCGTCAGCCGTCAGCGGCACATTGCCCGGCGGCTACAAGCAGCGCCTCGCGATGGCCGCCGGCCTGCTGCATCAGCCAGACATCCTGTTCCTCGACGAGCCCACCAGCGGCATCGATCCGCTGGCACGGCGCGCCTTCTGGCGCACCATCACCGCGCTGGCGCAGTCCGGCGTCACGATCATCGTCACCACGCATTTCATGGAAGAGGCGGAGTACTGCGACCGCATCGCCATCCAGGATGCGGGCGCGCTGCTCGCGCTGGGCACGCCGCGCGAGGTGCGCGAGCGGGCCGGCATGGACGATCAGGGCGGACAGGTGGACATGAACGACGCGTTCATCGCCATCGTCGAACAGGCGCGCTCGGCGCGCAAGGCGGCGCATTGAGGGCGACGGGCTTCGTGCGCCGGCTGGCGGCCCTGGTGCGCAAGGAGGCGCGCCAGATGGTGCGCGATCGCAGCAACCTCGCGGTAGGACTGGCACTGCCGGTCGTGCTGGTGCTGCTCTTCGGCTACGGCCTGTCCTTCGACGTGAAGCAGGCGCCCATCGGCGTGGTCATGGACGACCGCTCGCCGACGGCGCGCGACGTGCTGCAGAGCCTGTCGGGATCGGAGTACCTCGCGCCGGTGTGGGTAGCGAGCATGGAAGACGCCGAGCGCCTGATGCGCCGGGGCGAGGTGAGCGCCATCGTGCGCGCGCCCGTCGACTTCACGCAGCGGCTGGCGGCCGGCGACGCCCGCCTGCAGCTGCTGCTCAACGGCGTCGACTCCGTCACCGCCGGCACCATCGAAGGCTACGTCAGCGGCGCGCTGGGCACCTGGGCGCAGCGCCAAGGCGATCGCGCCGCCGGCTCCACCACGGGTCGCGGCGTCCAGCTCGTGCAGCGCATGTGGTTCAACGAGGCCGGCGACAGCACCTGGTACCTGGTGCCCGGGCTGGTGGTACTGGTGCTGACGCTGATCGGCGCGTTCCTCAGTTCGATGCTGATCGCCCGCGAGTGGGAGCGCGGCACGCTGGAGGCGCTGTTCGTCACGCCGGTGCGTCCGCTGGAACTGGTGCTGGCCAAGCTCGCGCCTTATCTGGTCGTCGGCGCGATCAACATCGCGCTGTGCCTGCTGGCCGCGCGCTTCCTGTTCCAGGTGCCGATGCGCGGCTCGCTGGCGGCCATCGTGGCGGCGTCGCTGCTGTACCTGCTGGTGTCGCTGCTGCTGGGGCTGCTGATCTCCGGCGTGACGCGCAACCAGTTCCAGGCCAGCCAGGTCGCGCTGCTGGCGAGCTTCATGCCCGCGCTGATGCTGTCGGGCTTCGTCTTCGACCTGCGCAACATGCCGGTGGTGGTGCAGGTCATCGCGCACCTGCTGCCCGCCACCTACTTCATGGGCCTGCTGAAGACGCTGTTCCTGGCGGGCGACGACTGGGCGCTGTTCCTGCGCAGCTGCGCGATCCTGTGCCTGTACGTGCTGGTGCTCGGCGCCGTCACCACGCGCACGCTGCGCAAGACGCTGGACTGACGCGATGAACAGCCTGCTCGTCTCGCTCGTCCAGATCGCCGCGCTGATCCGCAAGGAGATCATTGCGCTGCTGAAGGAGCCGTCAAGCCGCGTGATCCTGTTCGCGCCGGCGCTGATCCAGTCGCTGCTGTTCGGCTACGCCGCCTCCTACGACCTGACGCACGTGCCCTACGCCGTGCTGGACCTGAGCCGCGGCGCGGCGTCCAGCGAACTGCTGGCCCGCGTCGACGGCACCGGCGTGTTCTTCCGCGAGGCCACGCTGAGATCGTCGAACGAGATCGCGCCGGCCATCGATTCCGGCGACGTGCTGCTGGTGCTGAGCATCCCATCGGATTTCGACGCGCGGCTGGCCGCGGGACAGGCCGCGCCGCTGCAGCTGATCCTCGACGGGCGCAACTCCACGACGGCCTCGTCGGCCGCCGCCTACATGGCCTCCATCGTCGGCAGCTACAACGCCGCGCTGGCCGGCGCAGCGCCGGCGGTCACCATCGAACGGCGCGCGTGGTTCAACCCGAACCTGGAGTCGCGCTGGAACATCATGCCGGCACTGATTGCCGCGCTGAGCATGCTGCAGACACTGCTGATCTCGGCGCTGTCGGTGGCGCGTGAACGCGAGCAGGGCACCTTCGACCAGTTGCTGGTCACGCCGATGACGCCGATGCAGATCCTGGTGGGCAAGGCGGTTCCTGCCATCACCATCGGGCTGGTGCAGTCGACGCTGATCTTCCTGGTGATCCGCTTCTGGTTCCAGATCCCGATGGCAGGCTCCGTGTGGCTGCTCTACCTGGGGCTGCTCACCTTCACCATGGCGGCCGTCGGCGTCGGACTGTCGATATCGGCACTGTCGCTGAACATGCAGCAGGCGATGCTGTACGCGTTCCTGCTGATCATGCCGCTGATGCTGCTGTCGGGCCTGCTGACACCCGTGCGCAACATGCCCGAGGCCTTGCAGATCGCAACCTACGCCAACCCGCTGCGCTTCGGCATGAGCATCGTGCGGCGCGTGTATCTCGAAGGCGCGGGCCTGGCCGACGTTGCCGTCGAATTCATTCCCCTGCTGGCGCTGGCCGCGGTGACGCTGCCGCTGGCTGCCTGGCTGTTCCGCAACCGACTGTCCTGAGACGGGGTACGCCATGACCCGACTTCGCTGCCTGCATCTGTCCACGCTTTCGCCCGCGCTGGTGGCCGTCGCGTTCGCCGCGTGGCTCCCCGGCTGCGCGGTGGGTCCGGACTTCGCGAAACCCGCGCCGGTCGCACCGCAGGACTGGTGGACATGGCGCAACGGCGACGACGCACTGCGCGTGCCGCCGGCTGCAGATGCAGCCCTGCCCGCGCACTGGTGGAAGGCGTTCCACGATCCCGTACTGGACGACCTGCAGCAGCGCGCCGTGCTGGCCAACCCGGACCTGCAGACGGCCACGCTGCACTATGCGCAGGCCCGTGTGCAGCGCGCACGCGCGGCAGCGCCGCAGCTGCCGCAGGTGGATCTCACCGGCAGCGTGAACCGCCAGCGCCAGAGCGAATACAACGCCGGCATGCGCATCATCGACGCGCTCGGCCTGCCCAACCGCGACGAGCTGGCGGCGCTGATCGCCGAGCCTTTCACCTTCTACCAGCTGGGCTTCGACGTGTCGTGGGAACCAAACCTGTGGGGACGCGTCAGCCGATCGCTGGAAGCCGCCGATGCCGACGTGGCACGCCAGGCGGCGCTGCTGGACCTCGCGCGCCTCAGTGTTGCCAGCGAAGTGGCGCGCAACTACGTCGAGCTGCGCACCGCGCAACGGCAGCTCGCGCTGCTGCGCGAGGACATCGCGGCGCTCGAGGATCGGCTGGGACTGCTGCAGGCGCGCGTCGATGCAGGCGTGCTCGACCATCTCGACCTCGAACGCCAGCGCGCCGAAGTGGCGGGACTGAAGGCACAACTGCCGCCGCTGCTGGCGCAGGAGGCCGACGCCGCGGGACGCATCGCGCTGCTGCTGGGCGAGCGCCCTGGCGCGCTGCGCGCCGAATTGGCGCCGCCGAAGTCGGATGCCGGGTTCGCCATGCCGGATCTCGCGCTGGGACTGCCGTCGGAAGTCGCGCTGCGCCGACCCGACATCCGCGCGGCGGAAGCGAAGCTCGCCAGCGCCACCGCGGCCATCGGCGTCGCACGCGCCGATCTCTATCCGAGCATCGTCCTCGGTGCGCGCGCCGGATTCGAGTCCTACCTGAGCAGCGAATTCCTGGACTGGGGCAGCCGCGCCTGGTCGGTGGGCGTGAGCCTGGACCTGCCGCTGTTCGACCACGGCCGGCGCAAGAGCGTGGTGCAGCTGCGCGAGCTGCAGCAGCAGGAAGCGGCGGTGGATTACCAGCGCACCGTGCTGCAGGCATGGCAGGAGATCGACCAGGCACTGAACGGCTACGGCGCGGAACGCCTGCGCGCCGCGGAACTGCAGCGGCGCGTCGCGAGCGCCGCGGATGCGCTGCAGCTGGCGCAGGCCCGCTACGACGGTGGCACGGTCGACTTCTCCGCGGTGTGGACAGCCAGCGTACCTGGCTGCAGGCGCGCCGCGACCTGGTCGCGAGCAACGGACAGCTGGGTACGTGGTACGTGAAGGTGAACAAGGCGATCGGCAATGGGCCGACCAGCGCAAGCCTGGCAGACAGCGCAAAGCGAACCGGGCCGGCGCTCGCGACGCGGTGAACGCGGCGAACCGGATGCACAGCGTCCGAGCTGGGCCTCCCTACGCCGGCAGTGCGCGCCCGAGCAGTTCCGCGCAACGAGTCCCCGCCGGCAGCGTGCCGAACGCGCGCCCCCATCCCGACGCCGACAGACGTGAAGCGCAGAACGCATCAGCACCCGCCGCGGAGCGCGCGGTGAGCAGCAGCGCAGCCTGCATCGCCAGCGCGATGCGCTCGGTGAGCACGCGTGCCGTGGCTTCGTCGACATCCGGCCGCGCGAGCTCGTCGGCCAGCGATGACACAAATTCGTCGTAGCCGCGGTGCAGTCCGCGCGCGCTCGCGAGCTCCATCAGCAGCGCGTCGCGCACCGCCGGCGTTCGCGCCAGCGCGCGCAGCACGTCCAGGCACATGACGTTGCCCGACCCTTCCCAGATGCCGTTCAACGGCGCCTCGCGATAGAAGCGCGCGAACGGCCCCTCTTCGACGTAGCCGCTGCCGCCCATCACTTCCATCGCCTCGGCGGCCACCATCGGCAGGCGCTTGCAGATCCAGTACTTCGCGGCCGGCGTCAGCACGCGCGCCAGCAGCGCTTCGTGCTCGTCTCGCGCCTGGCGGCCGTCGAAGGCGCGCGCCAGGCGCAGCGCGAGCAGCGTCGCCCCCTCCACTTCCAGCGCGAGATCGGCGAGCACGTTGCGCATCAGCGGCTGTTCTGCCAGGTGCCGGCCGAAGGCCATGCGCTCGCGCGCGTGATGCAGCGCATGCGTCAGTACCGCGCGCTGGATGCCGGCCGAAGCGATCGCGCAGTCGAGGCGCGTGTGGATGCCCATCTCGAGGATGGTCGGCACGCCGCGGCCGACGGCTCCGACGAGGTACGCGTGCGCGCCCTCGAACTCCACCTCGCTCGATGCGTTCGAGCGGTTGCCGACCTTGTCCTTCAGGCGCTGCATGGCGATCGCATTGCGCGTGCCGTCGGCGCGGAAACGCGGCATGAAGAAGCACGACAGCCCCGCGGGCGAGCCGCGATCGGTCTGCGCCAGCACCAGGTGCGCGTCGCACTGCGGTGCCGACCAGAACCACTTGTGGCCGGTGACGCGGTAGCGCTCGCCCCAGTCGTCGCGGCCGTCGGGTTCGGCGAAGGTGGTGTTGGTCCGCACGTCGGAGCCGCCCTGTTTCTCCGTCATGCCCATGCCGAGCAGTGCACCGCGCTTGCCGGCGACCGGACGCGACGCCGCGTCGTACTCGCGCGAAAGGATGCGCGGCAGCCAGTCGCGCGCGAAGGCCGGCACGTCAGCCGCCTGCCGCTGCAACACCGGCACGGCGGCAAAGGTCATGGTCACCGGACACTGCGCGCCGTTCTCCACCTGCGAGAACAGCAGGTATTTCGCAGCGCGTGCCACCTGCGCGCCCGGCCGCGGCTGTGCCCAGGGATCGGCGTGCACGCCGGCGCCGATCAGCAGTTGCATTACCGAGTGCCAGGCCGGATGGAACTCGACTTCGTCGATGCGCCGGCCCGTGCGGTCGAAGTTCCGCAGCTGCGGCGGAAACGCGTTGGCGAGCCGCGCCCAATCCGCGACCTCGGCGCTGCCGAGGCGTGCGCCGAGCGCGCGCTGAGTTCGCTATCTGCCCAGCTTGCACCGAAGCGCCCGGCGCCCTCCCATGCGTTGCACCGGCCTGCAAGCAGGTTTCTGGGATCGACGAAGGGCGTGGACTGGTTCAGGACCTCGTGCGTCGGCATCGGAACGGATCGGGCCGGTCAGCCCTTCGCGAACATCGCTTCCATGCGCTTCTGGCCTTCGGCTTCGTCGACCTCTTCCTTGTGCGTGCCGATCGACCACTGGAAGCCGTAGGGACACTTCAGCGTGCCGGTCCGATCGCCATAGAACTGGTCTTCGACCGGTCGCACCTGCGTGCAGCCGGCGGCGATCGCCCGGGCGAAGGCCGCGTCGGCATCCGGCACGTAGATCATGAACGACACCGGCGAGCCGCCGAGCGTCTGTGGACTCTTGTTGCCCCAGTCGGGATTCTCGTCGGACATCATGAGGTGCGACTCACCGATCCTGATTTCCGCGTGCGCGTAGCTGCCGTCGGGCATGGTGAGCTTCAGCACCAGCTCGGCGCCGAAGGCACGCTGGTAGAACTCGACGGCCGCCTTCGAGTCGCGCAGGCACAGGTAGGGCGTGACGGAGTGATATCCGGCGGGCTTCCAGGGAACGTTGGCCATGGCGGCCTCCTCGTGATAACGGAAAACAGAATATGGATCCCCGCTTTCGCGGGGATGACAACCCCTTGCGATGCCATCCCCGCGAAAGCGGGGAGCCTCCTTGACCTTATCCCGCCGCCGCCACGGCCCGCTTCGCCAGCACCGGGATCAGGTGCGCGCGATAGTCCGCCGAACCGTGCAGATCATTGTTCAAGCCATCGGCCGGCACGCTGATTCCATCGCACGACTCCGGCGCAAATTTCGCGGACAACCGATCCTCGAGCGCCTTGACGCGGAACACGCACGGTCCCGCGCCGGTCACTGCGACGCGCACGCCGCCCGCGGTCTTCGCGACGAAGACGCCGACCAGCGCGAAACGCGACGCAGGCTGGCGGAACTTCACGTAGCCGGCCTTCTCGGGCATCGGGAACTGCACGGCCGTCACGATCTCGCCCGGCGACAGCGCCGTTTCGTACAGCCCCTTGAAGAACTCGTCGGCCGCGATGCTGCGCCTGTCGGTGCGCACCGTCGCATTCAGCGCCAGCACCGCCGCCGGATAGCACGCGGCCGGATCGTTGTTGGCGATCGAGCCGCCGATCGTGCCGCGATTGCGCACCTGCCGGTCGCCGATGCCGGCCGCCAGCTGCGCGAGCGCGGGGATGCGCGAGGCGACGTCCTTCGACGCCGCGACCGTCGCGTGCGTCGTGGTCGCGCCGACGACGATGGCCGAACCTTCGACCTTCACGCCCTGCAGTTCGGCGATGCCGCCGAGATCGATCCAGCCACTGGTCGCGAGCAGTCCCAGCCGCAGCGACGGCAGCATCGACTGCCCGCCGGCCAGCAGGCGATCGTCGCCGTGCTGCGCGGCGAGCTTCACGGCGTCGGCGACCGACGCGGGGCGGTGATAGTGCATGGATTCCATCGCTCGCTCCTCAGTGCTTCGCCGCGTTGCGCAGCGCATTCCACACGGTATGCGGCGTCGCCGGCATCGGCAGGTCCTTCACGCCCTTCGACCAGGTCGCATCGGTGATCGCGTTCATCACTGCCGCCGGCGAACCGATCGCGCCGGCCTCGCCGCAGCCCTTCACGCCCAGCGGGTTGTGCGTGCACGGCGTGCCCTTGACCGTATCCACCACGAATGACGGCAGGTCGTCGGCACGTGGCATCGCGTAATCCATGTAGCTGCCGGTCAGCAGCTGGCCATCGGCGTCGTAGATCGCGTGCTCGCGCAGCGCCTGCCCGATGCCCTGCGCCACGCCGCCGTGCACCTGCCCTTCGACGATCATTGGATTGATCACGTTGCCGAAGTCGTCGCAGGCGGTGAAGCGATCGACGCGCACCACGCCGGTAGCCGGGTCGATCTCGACCTCGCAGACGTACGACCCCGCCGGATAGGTGAAGTTGGTCGGGTCGTAGAACGCGTTCTCGTTGAGCCCCGGTTCGAGCTTGTCGAGCGGATAGTTGTGCGGCACGTAGGCCGTCAGCGCCACTTCCGCGAAGGCTTTCTTGCGGTCCGTGCCGGCAACGTGGAAGGCGCCCTCCCTGAACTCGATGTCGGCCTCCGACGCTTCCAGCAGGTGCGCGGCAATCTTGCGGCCCTTCGCGATCACCTTGTCGAGCGCCTTGACGATGGCCGTGCCGCCCACCGCGATCGAGCGCGATCCGTAGGTGCCCATGCCGAACAGCGTCCTGCCGGTGTCCCCATGCTGGATGTCGACGTCGTCGAGCGCGATGCCGAGCCGGTCCGCGACAACCTGCGCGAAGGTGGTCTCGTGGCCCTGTCCGTGCGAATGCGAGCCGGTGAACACCGTCACCTTGCCGGTGGGATGCACGCGTACTTCGCCCGCTTCGAACAGCCCCGCACGCGCGCCGAGCGCGCCGGCGATGTTCGACGGCGCGAGCCCGCAGGCCTCGATGTAGCAGGCGTAACCCAGGCCGCGCATCAGACCCTTCTTCTCGCTGGCGGCCTTGCGCGTGGCGAAGCCCTTGACGTCGGCCAGCTCCTGCGCGCGCCTCAATGTCGCGTCGTAGTCGCCGATGTCGTAGGTCAGGCCCACCGGCGTGGCGTAGGGGAAGGTCTTGATGAAGTTGCGCCGGCGCAGTTCGGCCGGGTCGATGCCCATGTCGCGCGCGGCGGTCTCGACGATGCGCTCGACGACGTAGGTCGCTTCCGGTCGTCCTGCGCCGCGATACGCGTCGACCGGCGTCGTGTTGGTGAACACGGCCCGCACTTCGCAGTGGATCGCCGGCGTCGTGTACTGGCCCGCCAGCAACGTCGCATAGAGAATGGTCGGCACGCAGGAGGCGAAGGTCGACAGGTACGCGCCCATGTTCGCCGTGGTGCGCACGCGCATCGCCAGGAATTTCCCGTCCTTGTCGAGCGCCAGTTCGACGGTGGTCACATGGTCGCGGCCGTGCGCATCGGTGAGGAACGACTCGCTGCGCTCCGCCGTCCACTTGATGGGCCGGCCGACGCGCCTGCTGGCCCACACCAGCGCGGTCTCCTCGGCATACAGGAAGATCTTCGAGCCGAATCCGCCGCCGACGTCGGGCGCAATGACGCGCACCTTGTGCTCGGGCAGGCCGAGCACGAAGGCCGTCATCAGCAGGCGTTCGACGTGCGGGTTCTGGCTGGTGACGTACAGCGTGTAGGCGTCGTCGCCGCGCTCGTAGACGGCGTTGGCGGCACGCGGCTCGATGGCGTTGGGGATCAGCCGGTTGTTGGCGAACTCCAGCTTCGACACCTGCGCTGCCTTTGCAAAAGCCGCATCGACCGCCGCGTTGTCGCCGATCGCCCACGTATAGCAGACGTTGTCCGGCGCGATGTCGTGCACGGCCGTGCCGGCCTTCGCGGCCGTGCGCAGGTCGGCCACCGCGGGCAGCACGTCGTAGTCCACGTCGACGAGCTGCGCGGCGGCCTTCGCCTGTGCGAGCGTCTCGGCCACGACGAGTGCGACCTGCTCGCCGACGTGCAGGACCTTGGTCTCCGCCAGCACCGGATGCTTCGGCTCCTTCATCGGCGTGCCGTCGGTGGACGTGATCAGCCAGCCGCAAGGCAGGCCGCCGACCGCCGCCATGTCCTTGCCGGTGAAGACGCCCAGCACGCCGGGCGCGGCGAGTGCAGCTTTCGTGTCCACACCCCGGATGTGCGCATGCGCGTGCGGGCTGCGCACGAAGACACCGTAGCTCTGCCGCGGCAGCACCACGTCGTCGGTGTAGCGGCCCTGCCCGCTGAGGAAGCGCAGGTCTTCCTTGCGCGCGACGGACTTGCCGATGTAACCCGGAACCGGTTCGTTCATGGCCGCCTCCTCACTTCATCGCGGCCGCGCCCTGCGCGATCGCCTTGACGATGTTCTGGTAGCCGGTACAGCGGCAGATGTTGCCTTCCAGCCCTTCGCGGATCTGCTGCTCGGTGGCATGCGGGTGGTGCTGCACCAGGTCGATCGCGCTCATCACCATGCCCGGCGTGCAGAAACCGCATTGCAGGCCGTGGCAGTCGCGGAACGCCTGCTGCATCGGATGCAGCCCTTCGGCGGGCGTGATGCCTTCGATGGTGGTGACTTCCGCGCCCGCGGCCTGCAGCGCCAGCACGTTGCAGCTCTTCACCGCGCGGCCGTTCAGGTGCACGGTGCAGGCGCCGCACTGCGCGGTGTCGCAGCCGACATGCGTGCCGGTGAGTCCGAGCTGCTCGCGCAGCAGCGTGACCAGCGTGAGGGTGGGATCGACGTCGGCAGATACCGCCTTGCCGTTGACGCGCAGTGACAGCGGAACGGACATTGATGTCTCCTGGGTTGCTGCTTCGCCACGTGATTGTGGTTGTCTGGCTGCCGCGGCGAAGCGACAGACAGTAGCAGCAGGAAAATGCGCAGCGCAATCGCGGCGAGCCGATTCGCGCACGACGGCGACGGCGTAGGCCGCCCTTCATCGCGCGCGCGCCGTGCTGCCCGTCGCCGCCGAGGAGAAACGCCGCATTCCACATCGAAAGGTTTGCCGCACCGCGAGTGCTGCAGCGCGGCGGCGGCGACCTCAGGCGGCGGCTGCCGCCCGGCCGCCTCGGGGGGCGCGGCCATCGAAGGTCATCGTCAGCGATGAAGGCCTTGGGCCGCGCGCCGCGGCGGGCCGAAGAAGATCTCGCGCACCTTGTCCGCGCCGACGACGCGGACCAGCTCGCGCATGCTGCAGTACATCAGGATCAGCACGACCAGGAAGATCTGCGTTGCCCAGAAGTGTGGCCAGATGATCTCGGCGAGCAGCTTCTGGTTGGCGGCGACCAGGCCGCCGGTCGCGCGCCACGCGTCGTACAGGCGCTCGAGGTAGTGCACCAGCATCGCGATCAGCGAGTAGATCGCGGTCTTCCACGCGACGTTGTAGACGAGCGGCTTGTGCGGATAGAGATTGATGAAGGGCAGCATGTCGGCAATCAGTACCGCTTTCGCGATGATCAGCGCGGCGAGCGTGACCGACAGCGACGTGGTCGGCGAGATGCCGGTGCCTTTCAGCATCAATGCCCTCACCAGCGCAACCAGGTGCAGCGCGATGAAGAAGAAGATCGCCGGCGGGATCAGCGCCTCGAACTCCTCCTTCAGCTTCTCGGAAAACCGACTCATGTCCGTTCCTTCCGGGTTCTCTGCGATCTTCGTCGCCGGCGGCGGAACCGCCGACTGCTACTCGGCCCACCTCGCAGTGACAGCGCTTGCCGAATCAGACGAGCGACGCTTCACCCTGATGCTCCCACAGTTCGACGCCGCTGGCTGCGTACGGGCGCCGCTGCCCGAGAGTGCGACGAATGCGACCGCCTGCCTGCCCTCCGCAGGAGCCGGCGGTTTGACAAGGACCTCAGCCGGCCGGAATCGTTTCACCCGCTGCTCGCGAACAGCGCCGCGCTGCAGGGGCGGGCATCATCGCATGGCCCGACGTCCCGATCGAAGATGCCTACACTTGCGGACAGACACGGAACTTCAGGCATGGACAACGTCGACCTGCAGGTACTGAAGAATGCCGACGACTGGCTGCGCGCCGGGCATCGCGCCGTGCTCGGCACCGTCGTGCGCACCTGGGGTTCGGCGCCGCGTCCGGTGGGCGCGCTGGTGGTGATCCGCGACGACGGGCTGGTCACCGGCTCGGTGTCGGGCGGCTGCATCGAGGACGACCTGGTCGAACGTGTGCGCGCGAGCGCAGCCGGCGCGACGGGCTCGCGCCCGCAGCGCGTCAAGTACGGCGTCACCGCCGAGGAAGCCTTCCGCTTCGGGCTGCCGTGCGGCGGCACGATCGAACTGGTACTGGAGCCGCTCACTGCAGCCTCGCAGATCGACGTGCTGCTGAAGCGTGTGATCGACGGCCTGCACACGGTACGCACACTCGACATGGCGAGCGGCGCGGTGACGCTGGCCGACGGCGACGGCACCGACGTGCTGGAGACCGGCGATGCGCGCATGGTGTCCGCGTTCGGCCCGCGCTGGCGGCTGCTGCTGATCGGCGCCGGCCAGCTCACGCACTACGTCGCGCAGATGGCGCAGGCGCTGGACTATGCAGTGACGATCTGCGATCCGCGCGAGGAATACGCCGACGCGTGGCTGGTGCCCGGCACGCAGCTCGTACGCACGATGCCCGACGATGCGGTGCTCGAGTTCCGTCCCGACCGGCACACGGCAATCGTCGCGCTGACGCACGATCCCAAGCTCGACGACCTGGCGCTGATCGAGGCCCTGAAATCCGACGCGTACTACGTCGGTGCCATCGGCTCGCAGCGCAACCAGGCGAAACGCAAGGAGCGGCTGGTCGAGTTCGGAGTGTCCGACGCGCAGCTCGCGCGGCTGCATGGGCCGGTCGGGTTGAAGAATGGCGCGCGCGCACACCGCCGGAGATCGCGGTGTCGATCCTCGCCGAGATGACGGCGGGCAAGTACGGGTATCGGATACGCCCGACGCCGGTGGCGTCCTGTTGCAGACGCGTCGTGACTGGACGGCGGAGTCGCGGCTTGCTGCGGACACGAAAATTGACGGCGTAGCGCGCTCGCCCCGGCGCAGGCCGGGATTTCGCTTTCCGTCTACAGCTGAGGATTGATGCGCAGCGCCTCCAGCCGCAGCGCGATCGCCTGCTCCATTTCCACCAGTCGCCGCTGCAGGGACTCGCGCTCCGCGTTGTCCGTGCACGCCAGCAGCGACTCGCGCAGCACGGCGCGCTCACGCATCATCTCCACCTCGCGCGGCACGATGCCGGCGTCCTTCATGATCTTGAACGGCATGCGCAGCGCGGGCGGCGTGTCGTCCCAGCCTTCGGCGTCCTGCAGCGGCCGGCCGTAGCCGGGGGCTTTCTGAAGTTCGCCGGCCTCGGTGGCTTTGGCAAGCCACAGGGCGATTTCTTCGTCGAAGGTCGGCATGGTCACCTCGCGCATGGATCTTCAAGGTGGATCCCCGCTTTCGCGGGGATGACAGCACTCGTCGATGTCATCCCCGCGAAAGCGGGGATCCATTTTGCAGTTGCTCTCGCTCCGCCGCCGGCAGCGCATCCAGCACCCCCGCAGCATACTCATGCCCCTGCCGCACGATCTGGTCGAAGCGCGACCACTGCAGCAGGCCCACCTTGTACAGCGGCGGGTTCAGGTACAGGTCGGTCAGGCGCTGCACCGCGCGCTGGCGCGAACTGCTGTAGAGAATCGTCACGTTCAGCAGGTACGCGGTCAGCGAGGGCAGGCGATAGCGCCGTCGCTTGCGCCCGCGCAGCCGGTCGAGCAGCAGTGTCCACGCTCCGGGGATCTCGTCGAAGTCGAGCCGGCGCGGATTGCGCACGCCGAGGTCGACGCCGATGACCCGGCCCACGCCGCGCGCCTCGCGCACCGCGTCGACCGGGAAGTTGTTGAACGTACCGCCGTCGCACAGCAGGTCGCCGTCGTGCACCACCGGCGGCAGCGCGCCGGGAATGGCGGTGCTGGCAAGCAGCGCATGGCCGAGGTCGCCGTGCGCCAGCCGCTGCTCGCGCGCCTGCGAGTAGTTGCTGGCGACGCAGAAGTACGGCTTCCACAGGTCTTCGATGTCGATCTGCCGGCCCGCCAGCGCGTCGATCGAATCGCTCACCGCCTTGCGCACGCGCCGCCCCTTGATCAGCGACACCAGCGGCAGCAGGCTGTAATCGCCGGTCGGATTGCTGCCGAAGGCGCGCCGCGCGATGGCGACGGCATCATCGACCGACGGATCGGCCGAGATCAGCGCCGCCATGATCGCGCCGATGCTGGTGCCCGCGACCACGTCGACCTCGATGCCGCGTTCGCGCAGCGCACGCCACACACCCAGGTGCGCGAAGCCGCGCGCGCCGCCGCCCGCCAGCACCAGCGCCACCGCAGTGCGGCTCAGCAGGCGCGCGAGCCTTCCCATGTCGCCGCGCGCATCGTCGGCACTGCGTCGCAGGTGCACGTGGGCCGTCACGGGCCGCCGCGCCAGCCAGCCGCGCGTGCCCTGTGGGAAGCGCTGTTCCTGCGGATGGCACAGCACGAGGATCTCTGCCGCCTCGCTGCGCGCGGGGCGGCCGGCCAGGCAGGCTTGTTCGATGGTGTGCAGCGCCGGCGGTTGCTGCGCATCGGCCACCAGCAGCATCTCGTCGCTGTTGCGCACGCAGCGCTGCGTCCACGCGTCAGGCGTCGCGTTCGCCACCAGCAACGTGAAGTCGTGTGCGGCCTCCAGTCGATCGAGTGCCAGCGCTACGCGATGATCGATGGCCGCGTCGCTCTGCGCGGCGGCACCGGGCGCGTCGAGCAGGCGGTCGATCGATGCGGCATCGGCAATGCACACGCGGCCATGACGTGCGAGCTGCGCGGCCAGATCCGCGGCAAAGGCCGCAATGTCGATGCCGTCGCTGATGGCGACGACGCCGATGGTGACCGGCGCGTCGAGCGGCCGGCGCTGATGCTCGGTCTGCAGCCGGCGGATCATCTGGCGCGTGAAGGTCAGCGACACCTGCGGATGGCTGAGCAGCAGGGCTTCGAAGTGCGGCTTGGCGAGCCTGACCAGTACCGAGTCGCGCACCGCCACCACCGTCGCGGAGCGCGGCTCGCCTGTGAACAGGCTCATCTCGCCGATCACCGCGCCTCGCGCCAGTTCGCGCACCGCGCGCTCGCCGTCGTCGTCGGACACGTAGACGCGCAGCCGCCCGCTCAGCGCGAGGTAGGCGGCATCCCCTGGGTCGCCCTGCACGATCAGCGTCTCGCCCGCCGCAATTTCCACCCATTGCAGATGCCGCCTCATGAAGTCGAGCGCCTGTGCCGGGGCGTCCGGAAACAGCGTGCGCAGGTGTTCGGCAAGCAGCGCGTCCCGGTATGCAGGTTGTGTCTGCGATGCCCCCGCCGCTTCAGTGGGAGAAGGGATCGCGGCGGGTCCGCTGCTGGCGTTGGGCACGGGAGCCTTCCTCTTACGGCACGGCCTGTGCCGCGTCCAGTTCGTCGGTCAGCGCGCGCACGCGCGAACCGAGCAACGCGTTGATGCTGAGCAGGATCCGGCCGAGCAACGCCGGCTGCGTGCGCGTCAGTTCCTCATAGGCATCGCGCGTCAGCGTCAGCACCACGGACGCTTCCTCCGCGACCGCGTCGGCGGAACGCGGCTGGCTGTGCATCAGACCCATCTCGCCGAAGACCACGCCCGGCGCATACGACACGAGCCTGCGGCCGCGCTGCGTCGCGGGCCCGCCCGCTTCGCCGGCCGCGTGCAGCCAGATGCCGACCTGTCCCTGCAGCAGCACGTACAGTTCGTCGCCCGCGTCGCCACGCCGGAAGATCACGTCGCCTGCCGCGAAGCGCTGCTCGACGACGAAGTTCCCGAGCACGGCCAGTTCACCGGCATCGAGTCCGGCGCCGATGAGCGTGTCGGCGAGCGGCAGCGGCGCGTTCGGTGCGGCCACCGGCGCGAGCGTCCTGAGCAGGCTGTCCTCGGCGAACTCCAGCGCACGGTCGGCATCCGGGAAGATCTGCGCGTGCTCCAGTCGCGCGTGCACGTCCATGTCCTGGATGCTGCGCGCGCGCACGTCATGCGCGGCCAGCCCGGACAGCAGCAGCCTCTTGCCTGCGGCATTCACCGCGTCGGCCGCACGCAGCAGCACGCGCGCGCCGCTGGCATCGACATCGGTGACCCGCTCGAAGTCAAGCACGATGATGTCGGCGCGCTCGGCCAGCGCTTCGATGGCGGCATCCGCCTCCTCGGCAGTGCCGAAGAAGAGCGCGCCGTCCAGTTCGACCAGCGCGATGCGCTGGCCGTGCGCGGTGAGCAGCGCCGCGTGTTCCGCCGGCCGTACCTTGCGCGAACGTCGGCGGTCCGCATGCGCCACCAGGCGGATCGGCGGACGCACGTTGCTGCGGATGAACAGCACCATCGCCACCAGCACGCCGAGGAACACTGCGAGCGCCAGCGACACGAAGGCCGTGACTCCCGCCACCAGCAGCATCACTGCGTAGCTCTGCAGCAGCGCCAGCGGCGCGCGGCCTCGCGCACCGCCCTGCCGGAGCTGGCGCAGCACCACGCGCGTCGCGCCGCGCGTCCAGGCATCGACCAGTGAAAAGGCCAGCGCGACGAACACGCCGGCAATCGCCGCCATCGGCAGCCAGTGCATGAAGCGCAGGCCGACCAGCAGTACGACCAGCAGCGCCGCCGCGAAGACCAGTCGGGATGCAGTGGTGCGTCCGCCGGCATCGAGGTTGACCTTGCTGCGCGTGGTCGCGCCGCTGCTGGGCAGCGCGCCGATGACACCGAGCACGATGTTGGATGCCCCCTGCGCCTGCAGCTCGCGATCGCCGTCGCGATGTACGCGTGTCAGCTCGTCGATCGTGCCTGCGGCGAGCGCGGTCTGCAGCGTGGCCATCAGCGCCGCCGCCGCCGCGAACATCAGCAGCACGCCCGCCTTGTCCAGGAGCAGGCCATCGCGCGCGTGCTGCAGCGCCGGCGCCAGTGTGTCCGCACGCGGCCAGGTGAAGGCCGGCGGCTCGAACAGCGGTCCGAGCTCGCCCGCCAGCGGCGTGAGCGACAGCAGGTGATGAAGCAGCGTCGCCGCCAGCAGCCCCGTCAGGTAGGCCGGCAGGCGGCCGGTGCCACGGCGCGGTTTCAGCGAGAACCAGATCGCCGCCGCTGCCACCACGGGCGCAAGCCACCGTACCGACTGCCACTGCACGGGCGCGCCCGGCATCAGGCCGGCCAGGTGCGGCAGCATCGCGCCCACCATCAGTACGGCGACGCCGTTCATGTAGCCGGCGTGCACCGGATACGGGATGTAGCGCACGAGGCCGCCGAGCTTCAGCCGCGCGACGAGCAGCTGCAGCACGCCGGCGAGCACCAGTCCCAGCGCCACGAACGACAGCAGCAGCGGCACCGCGGCACGGCCGTCGGCGCCATGGAAGCGCGGATCGGCCATCAGCCAGCCGATCAGCGACGCGAACAGCAGCGCGAGCGCAGCACTGCAGCCGCTGAGCAGCGGACCGCGGCCGCCGGCCAGCAGCGACACCAGCGTGCCGAGCGCAGCCGTCAGCGCGCCGATCAGGAAGCCGTACTGCAGCCAGTCGGGGCCGAGCGGCGCGAACGCCACCAGTCCGTAACTGCCTTCGATGGCCGGCAGCACCAGGGCCGCGGTGATGCCACCGGCGATGTCGCCGCGCGCCACACCGTGGCGCCGACGCAGCGAAGACCACCAGCCACCCGACGCGGCAACCGTGCTCATGGAGCGGTTCCGCTCATGGGCGGCCGGTCGCGCGAGCCCCAGCTCGGGAATTCATCGACGACGCAGCTGTGCGTGACGAGCTGCGTGCCGCTCCACCAGTGCATCTGGTAGCCCGCGGGCTCGTAGGCGAAGCGGATATCGGCACCGGGGACGAGATCGAGCTGCAGCTGGTGCGCGCTGCTTGGGCAGATCGATACCGTCGTGCCGTCGAGGCGCGCATGCGCGGTGCGATGCACGTGTCCGCAGACGATGCGCTCGACCTGCGGATGACGGGACACCACGGCGGTGAGCGCGTCGATGTCCGACTGCGGCAGTCCCATCGAATCCATGATGGTCAGGCCGGTGGCGAAGGGCGGATGGTGCTGGGCGATGACGGTGGGCCGCGACGATGCCGCGAGCGTCCGGTCGAGCCACTGCAGGCGCCGCTCGCACAGCCGCCCGCCCGGCGCACCGGGTACCAGCGTGTCGAGTACGACCAGGCGCAGCGCGCCGACGTCCAACGCGTACTGCACGTAGCCGTCGTCGCCCGCCAGCCACGGCTGTTCGGGGAACGCGCGACGCAACGCGTCGCGATCGTCGTGATTGCCGACGCACAGGTACACCGGCATCGGCAGCGGCGCCAGCAGCGCACGCAGCTGCGCATATTCCTCGGCGGTCGCGTGATCGGTCAGGTCGCCGGTGACGACGACCGCGTCGGCGCGATGCGGCTGCGCGAGCACGCGCTGCACGCAGCGGGCCAGCATGCGCGGCGTGTCGACGCGGCCATAGGCGAGCCTGCCCTCGCAGACGACGTGCGGATCGCTGATCTGGGCCAGTAGCATGGTCGCCTGGACGGTGCGCCAGCCGGCGGCGCGAAGCGCGCAGCGTAGTCGATGATGGCCGCGTTGCGCTACGCGACCGGCATCATCACCGGGACGTTCGTCGTCAGTAGGTCTGGGCCGCGGCGTTGAGGATGCCCACCGCCACGGCCATCGCCGCGAGGAACAGGCCGCTCGCCACCTGCCCGGCCATCACGTTGCGGACCAGCGGCGCCATCATCAGCCGCGGCACGGCCGTCGCCGCGAGCTGCACGCCGAGCGCCACCAGCGCCAGCAGCAGCATGTCGGTCATCGATTCGCTGACCATCAGCACGCGCGCGAGCGGCAACGCGTATCCGACCAGCGCGCCGGCCAGGCTGACGGCCGCCGCGACGTTGCCCTCCCGCATCAGCCGGAATTCGCGCAGCGGCGGCAGCGCGGCGTGCAACGCCAGGAAGAGCGTGTACACCAGCAACGCCAGTCCGAAGAACGCAATGAAGTACGGCATTCCTGCCAGCGATTGAACGGCGTGGTCCGCCATCGTCTCCTCCCGCCGGCCGCGCCGTGAATGAACGTCCGCAGCCCGCGGGCGCAGTATGCGCCGCCGGGCGCGGCCACCGCTCAGGGCGGAAGGTCAGGACTTGACTTCGGAGCGCGCGATCGAGCGATCGCTGGTGTCGGTGGGCGTGCGCTGCACGTAGCCGCCTTCGACCGCTTCCTTGCGCAGCTGCACCTGGGTCTCGTCGCGATAGGTGCGCACGTAGATCGGACCGAGGAAATTGGCGCCCGCCTGCTGCACCGGCGTGCCCGGCGCAACCGGCGTGCACTTCTGCGGATAGCCCCAGTCGTAGACGCAGTCCTCGAGCTTCGCGTAGTGATCGCGGAAATAGGCCGGCGGCTGCTTGGGCAGCGGCGGAATCACGGGCGGCGGCTGCGTCTTCGCTGCAGGCGCGACCTTCGTGGTCGGCTCGTTCTTCGAACAGCCATTGAGTGCGGACAGCGCGACCGGCAGCGCGGCCAGCAGCACGCCCATGCGCACGACGTTCATCGAGGGCTACTCCGGACAATGCACAATGTCGGACTCTACGATGAATGCTGCCGTCGTGGCGCCCGGCACGGGCTAGGCCATCAGGCGGAGCAGCCCGGGAAACTCCTGACGATCGCCATGACCGACACCACTGCGGACACCACTGCCGTTACCACCCCGCCACCTCCCGCGCTGCCCGACCGCCTGAGCGTCGACGCGCGCAGCCCGCACCACGACGCCGAGGTGCTGAAGCACGAGATCGGCATCCGCTTCAACGACCACGAGCGGCACGACGTGGAGGAGTACTGCATCAGCGAGGGCTGGATCCGCGTGCCGGCCGGCAAGTCGCTCGATCGGCGCGGCCAGCCGCTGCTGATCAAGCTGAAGGGCAAGGTCGAGGCGTTCTATCGCTGAAGGGCAGTGGCTAGACGCCGAGGTAGCGCCCCGGGCGGTGGTTGATCGCGACCACCAGGTTGAGCGCGATCGCGCCAAGGACCGACAGCGCCACCAGCCGCCAGTCGACGATGACGAAAGCGGCGGCGACGATCAGCGCGTCGATCACCATCTGCACCGCGCCGGCGCGCAGGCCGTGGCGCTGCTGCAGCCACAGCACCAGCACGTTGACGCCGCCGAGGCTCGAGTGGTGCCGGAACAGCATCAGCAGGCCGACGCCGATCAGCATGCCGCCGATCACCGCCGCATACAGAGGCTGCAGCCGATCGAAGTGCAGCAGCAATGGAGTCAGCTCGGTGAACACGGACAGCAGCGCCACTGCCGCCAGCGTCTTCAGCGTGAAGCGCCAGCCGAGCGCGCTGACCGCAAGCCACAGGAACGGCAGGTTGATGACGAAGAACACCGCGCCGAAGCGCCAGCCCGTGGCGTAGTGGATCAGGAAAGCGATGCC
Organism: Burkholderiaceae bacterium; assembly: GCA_044225415.1. GTDB lineage: Bacteria > Pseudomonadota > Gammaproteobacteria > Burkholderiales > Burkholderiaceae_F > JALORV01. Next base: position 34,434 of record JBGAIO010000006.1, read on the forward strand.
GGCCGTGCCGCCGGTCAGCAGCCCCGCCTGCTTGTACATCGCGATGCCGAGCGCGACCAGCAGCGTCGCCGTGACGAGCGCCTGGGCATCCTCGAACGGACTGTGACGAGCGATCGCCGGCGTAGTCATTGAGTGGCTTCGGTGGACAGCCAGCGCACACGCGGCCTGCAAGGCCCGGCAAGCTGAAGCGCGCGCAGCGTCGCTTCGAGCGCGCCGAGACAGTCCGGCGGCGCCAGCCGTCCGGCACTGTCAGGTGTTCGACACCTTGATCGCCGGCATCTTCAGCGACATGTCCTTCGCCTTCTCGGCGATGCGCACCGCCACCTTGCGCGCGATGGCCTTGTAGGACCGGGCCACCGCGCCGTCGGGATCGGCGACGACCGTCGGTGTGCCTGAATCCGCCTGCTCACGGATGCGGATGTCGAGCGGCAGACTGCCGAGGTATTCCGCGCCGTACTGCTCCGCCATGCGCTGCCCGCCGCCGGCACCGAAGATGTGTTCGGCATGTCCGCAGTTCGAGCACACGTGCACGGCCATGTTCTCGATGATGCCGAGGATCGGGATGCTGACCTTCTCGAACATCTTCAGGCCCTTGATCGCGTCCATCAGCGCGATGTCCTGCGGCGTGGTGACGATGACCGCGCCGGTCACCGGCACCTGCTGCGCGAGCGTGAGCTGGATGTCGCCGGTGCCCGGCGGCATGTCGATCACCAGGTAATCGAGTTCGCGCCAGTTGGTCTGCGACAGCAACTGCTGCATGGCCTGCGTCACCATGGGGCCGCGCCACACCATCGGCTGGTCGGTGTCGACCAGCAGTCCGATCGAACTCAACTGGATGCCGTGGTTTTCGCGCGGCTCGAGCGTGCGGCCGTCGCTGCTTTCGGGCCGCCCCGAGATGCCGAGCATGGTCGGCTGGCTCGGCCCGTAGATGTCGGCGTCCAGCACGCCGACAGTCGCGCCTTCGGCGGCCAGTGCCAGCGCCAGGTTCGCGGCGACCGTGCTCTTGCCGACGCCACCCTTGCCGGATGCCACGGCGATGATGTTCTTCACGTTGGGCATGACCTTCAGCCCGCGCTGCACGGCGTGTGCGGCGATCTTCGACGTGACGTTGGCGCTGACGTTGCCGGCGCCGGCCGCTTTCAGCGCCGCGATGACCTGCGTGCGCAGCGCTTCGATCTGGCTGGCCGCGGGGTAGCCGAGTTCGATGTCCAGCGACACGTCGTCGCCGCCGACGCGCACGTTGCGCGCCGAGCGCGTGGCGACCAGGTCCTTGCCGGTATTGGGATCGACGACGCGCGCAAGCGCGGCGTTGACGGTGTCTACGGTGATGCTCATCGCGGAGATTGCGGGGCAGCCGCAGGCCGCCTGCAGAGGAAAGAACCAGCCATTCTTGCATGTTTCGCAATCCCGTTCCGGCGCGCCTTTCAGCCGATGGGCACGCGAGTCGCGTGTGGCATCCTTCGACAGCCACTTCCGCCTCCCGATGTCCGCCAGTCCCGCCCCGGCCGACGCGCCGTCGCCTCTCGATGCCTTCCTGCGCCTGTTCGCCGACGTGCGCGCCGGCGAAGGCGCGCGCCTGCTCGCGCTGGCCGCGAACGTGTTCCTGATCCTGACCGCGTACTACGTCATGAAGCCGGTGCGCGAGGTGCTGATCCTCGACCAGCCCGGCGGTGCGGAACTGAAAAGCTACGCCTACGGCATGCAGGCCGTGCTGCTGATGGCGGTGATTCCCGCATACAGCGCGCTGGCGACGCGGCTGCCGCGTCGCCGCCTGATCAACGTGGTGAGCGCGCTGTTCATCGCGTGCCTGCCCGTGTTCTACCTGCTGGCCGAGGCGCGGGCGCCGATCGGCGTGGTCTTCTTCCTGTGGATCGGCATCTTCAGCCTGATGGTCATCGCGCAGTTCTGGGCCTATGCCAACGACGTCTACAGTCCGGAGGCCGGCGAGCGGCTGTTCGCCTTCATCGCCTTCGGCGCCACCAGCGGGGCGGTGTTCGGGGCGTGGCTGTCGGCCCGGCTGATCAATGCGCTCGGCGTGAATCCGCTGCTGCTGGCCGCTGCGCTGGTACTGGCGCTGAGCGTGGTGCTGTTCAACGTCATCGACTGGACGGGGCGCACTGCCACGCGCATCGACGCGCCCCGCGACGTGCCGATCGGCACCGGAAACGCGTTCGCGCTGCTCGCCCGCAGCCGCTACCTGATCCTGATGGCGCTGGTCATTCTGCTGCTGAACTGGGTCAACTCCGCCGGCGAATACATCCTGTCGGCCATCGTCAAGCGTTCCGCCGACGCGGCGGTGGCGGCCGGCAGCGTCGCGGCCGGCCACGAGGGGCGGTACATCGGCGCCTTCTTCGCCGACTACTTTCAGCTGGTCAACATCATCGGCATGGTGCTGCAGCTGTTCGTGGTGTCGCGCGTGGTCAAGTGGATCGGCGTGCCGGTGGCGCTGTGCATCCTGCCCGTGATCGCGCTGGGCAGCTACGCGGTCGCCGCGCTCATGCCCACGCTGGCGATCGTGCGCTGGGTGAAGACGGCCGAGAATTCCGTCGACTACTCGCTGATGAACACCGTGCGCCAGATGCTGTTCCTGCCCACCAGCCGCGAAGAGAAGTTCAAGGCCAAGCAGGTCATCGACAGCCTCGTCGTGCGTGTCGGCGACGTGCTGTCGGCAGTGACGGTCTACCTGGGCACGGCCGTGTTGACGCTGTCCATCTCGCAGTTCGCGTGGATCAATGTCGGGCTCGTGCTGGCGTGGCTCGCGCTGTCCGTGATGACCGGCATCGAGTTCCAGCGGCGTGTCGTCCGGCAGGACGCGGCCGCCGCGCACGCGTATGCCACGCCGGGCGCGTAACCGCAGGATCGTAGGACCAAGACGGAGCGACTTCGCATGAAACGACTGCTGACCGGCCTGCTGCTGCCGACCCTGTGCGCAGCCATTCAGATCGCTGCCGCCGCGCCCGCCGCTACTTCGCCTGATGCGGCACGCCTGCAGACCTACCGGACCTGGATCACCGAGATGAAAGCCGCCCCGCGCGGCCCGTTCTCGGCGATCCGCTGGTTCTGCAAGGATGGCCGCGTGCTGCAGCCGCAGGACTATGCGTGTTCGCAGAAGGACCAGGGCTGGCAGCACGGGCTGTGGAGCGACCGCACCAACCAGCTGCGTGCGGCGAACTTCCGCATCGCGACGCTGCTCGCCGGCATCGACGTGCAGCAATTCATCGCCGAACCGGCGTTCTTCGACACCTACACGCAGCTGCTGGTCGAGCGCTTCCTGGTGGCGGCCGACGATGGCTGGATCTTCCGGCAGGCGCGCACCTATCGCGGCGCCATCCAGGAGGAGGACGAACGCGAGTCCGCGCGCAGGTTGCTCATCGCGCTGGCCGCGCGTCCCGACTGGGCCGGGCCGCGCTACCTCGCGCTGTACACCGGCGTGAAGATGCTGCCGCACGGCGCCGACACCGCGTCGGCACTGCGCGTGCGCAACCAGGCATCGGCGCTGGCCGATCGTGACGAGGCCTTCCAGCCGCTGCGGGTGCGCATCCACGGCACGCCGGACGCATCGGACGCGGCAGCCGTGCGCACGTACGCGGCCCGACAGAAGGACCCGGCGCTGCGTGCGCAGGCGGAGACGCTGGCCGCCGAGATCGATCGCATGTTCGCGCCGCGTCCGCTGCCGGATCTTCTGGCCGCGGGCGCGCGCAGCCTGACCGCGTCGCCGGTGCTGGCGGGCGAGCTGCGCGCCTCGCGCGAGCTGCTGCTGAAGGACGACGGACCCGCGGCGCGCTACCTGGTGCTCGCGGGCCTGCTGGCCAGCGTGCGCGATGCGCTGCCGACGATCGCCGGCGGCGCGCAGCGCCTGCAGGCTCTGGACCTCGCCGTTGCCCTGGAGGCGGAGCATTTCAAGGCCGCTGCGCAGCTGCGCAGCGTGGCCGGCAGCATCGCGCGGGCCGATCAGCTGGTGCTGCTGTCGGCTGCGTCCGACGCTGCCTATGGCGCGGGCCTCATCAACCATCGGGAGCGCACCGAACTGCGCGCCAGCTTCAAGCGGCTGTCGGGCGACAGCATCGTTCTGAAGGACTACATGGCGGAGCTGCGCTATCTGGGCCTGATGCCCGGATGGAGTACGCAGCAGCTGCACCTGCAGTTCGGCGAGGCAATGACGCAGCTCGCGCAGATCGAACCGATGGCGGATCTGTTCATCCAGGACCAGCTGCGCGGCAGCTCGCTGCTGTTCTACTCGCTGGTGCTGGACACGCTCGCACGTGACGCGAACCGGCTGGCGGGCGTGCAGCACAAGGTGCTGGGCCACGATGTGGGCACGGGTCTCAATGCGCTGAATCCAGGACTGGCGCGCGGCACGCTGCGGGCGCGGCCCGACATGAAGCGCGTCGAGGACTTCCGTCCCGACGGCATCTATGTGCTGCCGGAAACCGTCGCCGACCTGCCGCCACTGGCCGGCATCCTGACCACCGGCGCCGGCAATCCGCTGTCGCACGTTCAGCTGCTGGCGCGCAATCTGGGCATTCCCAACGTCGCCATCGACGAGTCGCTGCTGTCCACGCTGCAGGCGGCGGACGGACAGCGCATCGTGCTGGCGGTCAGCCCCGCGGGCATCGTCGAGATCGCGGCCGACAATGCTTCGTGGGACAAGGTGTTCGGTGCCGCGAAGAGCGATGCGGGCGTGATCTTCGAGCCCGACGTGGCCAAGCTCGACCTCGGCAAGCGTGACTTCGTCAGCCTCGACGCGCTGCGCGCGCACGACTCCGGCCGCATCGTCGGGCCGAAAGCCGCAAAGCTGGGCGAACTGAAGTCGCGCTTTCCAGGACGTGTTGCGCCGGGCGTAGGCATCCCCTTCGGCGTATATCGCGAGGCCGTGCTCGATCGGCCTTATCGCAACACGAGCAAGACCGTCTACCAGTGGATGGTCGAGAGCTTCCGTGCGCTGGACGCACTGCCGCCGGGCTCGCCGCAGGCCGCCGCCGCCAGCGAGAAGCTGCGCGCGGAGATCTACGACATCGTCGCCAACACCGATCCGGGACCGCGCTTCCGCGAGCGGCTGAAGGCGGCGATGGACAAGGAGTTCGGCGCGAACTTCAAGGGCGGCGTGTTCGTACGCTCCGATACCAACGTCGAGGACCTGCCCGGCTTCACGGGCGCCGGCCTGAACCTGACGCTCTTCAACATCGTCGGCTTCGACAACATCGTCAAGAGCATCTCGCTGGTGTGGGCCTCGCCCTACACGCAGCGCGCGTGGGCCTGGCGGCAGGCGCACATGAAGGGGCCCGAGCACGTCTACCCCGCTGTGCTGCTGCTGAAGACCGTGCCGTCGGACATCTCCGGCGTGATGATCACGCAGGACGTGGACTCCGGCGACCCGGGCAAGCTGTCGGTGGCCGTCAACGAAGGCGTCGGCGGCGCGGTGGACGGCCAGGCCGCCGAGTCGGTGCGCATCGATCGCGCGACCGGCGCGGTGCGGCTGATGGCCAGCGCCACTGCGGCGCGGCGCCTGGTGCCGCAGCCGGCCGGCGGCATCGCGAAGCTGCCGACCTCCGGCGCGGAGACGCTGCTGAAGGCCGGCGAAGTGCAGCAGCTGATAGCGTTCGCCAACGAAATCCCGAAGCAGTTTCCGCAGCTGGGCGATGACGGCAAGCCGGTGGCCGCCGACGTCGAGTTCGCCTTTGTCGACGGCCAGCTGTGGCTGCTGCAGATCCGCCCGTTCAACGAGAGCCGCGAGGCGCGCGGCGCCGCCCACCTGATCCAGATGGATCGCGCGCTGCAGGCGAGCCGCGACCGCGTCGTCGATCTGCGCGAGGTTCCGAAATGAACTGCATCCTTCGTTCGCTGGCGCACATCGCCGGCGCGACGGCCCTGCTCACCTGCGCGCCGGGCGCCGGCGCCTATCCGCTGGACGGCTATGGCGACACCGGCATCCGTCGCCTGGAAGCGAATCGCCTCGCGCAGGAGGGCAAGCTCGCCGACGTGAAGCAGCCGCCGGGCGCGCTGCTGCCGCTGCGCGACGTGCAGCTGCGCCTCGTGGGCCAGACCTTCGACCTGCCGCCGCCCGATGCGGAGTTCTCGCGCAAGGTCTCCGCGTTGCTTGCCGGCTCGATGGACAGCTACGGCGTGGCCGTGCTGGACCTGAGCGACCCGGCGCGCCCGCGCTATGCCGAGCAGCGTGGCGACTACAAGCAGAACGTCGGCAGCGTCGGCAAGCTGGTGGTGGTGCTGGCGCTTTTCCAGGCGCTGGCCGACATCTACCCGAACGACCTCGAAGCGCGCCGCCGCGTGCTGAAGAACACGGTGGTGACGGCCGACGGCTTCTCGCAGTTCGACCACCACACGGTGCGCATCTACGACCCGGCAACGAAGAAGCTCACGCGACGCGCGGTGCAGGTGGGCGACAAGGCGACGCTGTACGAATGGCTCGACTGGATGCTGTCGCCGAGTTCCAACTCCGCGGCCGGCATGGTGATGCGCGAGGTGATGCTGATGCGGCAGTTCGGCGCCGCGTATCCGCCGCCGGAAGACGAGATCCGCCGCTTCTTCTCGACCACGCCCAAGGCCGAGCTCACCGCGCTGTTCGAGCGTTCGTTCTTCGAACCGGTCACGAAGAATGGCCTGGACCTGGCCGCGCTGCGGCAGGGCAGCTTCTTCACCGCCACCGGCAAGCAGATCGTGCCCGGCGCCGGCGACAGCTACGGCACGGCACGCGAGCTGATGCGCTACCTGCTGCGCATGGAGCAGGGCCGGCTGGTCGACGAGTTTTCGAGCCTGGAGGTCAAGCGGCTGCTGTACGTGACCGAGCGCCGCATCCGCTATGCGTCGTCACCCGCGCTGTCCGACGCGGCCGTGTACTTCAAGTCGGGCTCGCTGTACGAGTGCGCGCCGGAACCCGGGTTCGTGTGCCGGCAGTACGCCGGCAACGTGAAGAACTACATGAATTCGACCGCGATCATCGAATACCCCGCCGCGGGACGCGAGCTCTATTACATGAGCACGCTGGTGACCAACATCCTGCGCAGGAACTCGGCCGCGGAGCATCAGGCGCTGGCGACGAGGCTGCAGCAGCTGATTGCGGGGGAGCACAAGGGGAAGTAAACAAATTGGATCCCGGCCTGCGCCGGGATGACGCCCGAAGAGCTCCGCCGGCCCGGCGCAGGCCGGGGCCTAATTTGATCTTTAGCGCTGCAGCGCCGCCACCGGCGCCGGGCCGACGACCAGGTCGTGCATCCGCGGCGCCAGCTGCTCGAGCCACTGGCCGCCGCTCGCGTTCTGCGCCAGCCCCACGATGACGTAGCGCTGCTCGCCATACTCGACGAGTGCGCTGTCCGCGTGGAAGTCCTGCCAGCTGCCGGACTTGCGATAGATCTGCACGCCGGGGCGGGCGTCCAGCCCCTTGACGAACTTGTGGTGGATGCCCGGCCGTGACAGCACGTCGAGCATCAGCGCGTTGAAGCGCGGCGTCAGCAGCGCGTCGTTGGCCAGCAGGTAGTACAGGCGCGCCACCTGGAATGCGGTCGCGCCGTGCGACAGGTTGTGCACCGGATCGCGCTGCAGCGCGGCTTCCTTGCCGTAGGGCTTGCCGACCCACAGTCCACCCGTACCCCGCGGGTCGTACAGCGCGAAGCGGTCCGACTGCAGGATCTCCGCCAGTCGCGGCACGCCGATCCAGCCCAGCGCGCGGCTGGCATCGTCGTTGCTCGAGAAACGGATCATGTTGTTGATCGTGGCGAGCCGCGCGGCGTCGAGTGTCAGACGGCCGATTTCGGTCTCGGCCAGCACGCCGAGCAGGATCGCGATCTTGGGCAGGCTCGCGGCATACACCATCGCATCGCCATTGAGCATCGCCAGCCGCGGCGACCGGCCGCGCGTCACGTCGACCAGCGCCAGCGACAGATGTCCGGCGGTCACGTCCCGGTCGAGACCCAGTTCGTGCACCACCTGTTCGAGACCGCGCTGCAGGCCGGCATCCTGCGCCTGGCGCAGATCGGGCAGCGGCGCGCGCTGAGCATGCGCCGACAGGCCGGCGCAGACGAGCAGGACGAAAGCGTAGAAGTAGCGCATGCGGTGAAGGAACGGGCGGATCGATGATGCCTGCAGCGCGACTGCGGCAATCGCGCAGGGAGGCCGCCCGTCAGGGCCGATTCTAGTGGATGGACCTGCTATGGACGCCTGCGCCGGACCAAGGTTCCGTCCGCCGGGCGGCCTCGCCTTACAATGGCATCCCATGTTTCGAGACAAAGCCTCCTTGCTGATCGTCGCGGGCGCCTGCCCGCGAATGTGCCGGCCGTCGCTCTGACCGCCCGCCGCCCCTCACGGGCGCGCCTCGTTCAACCCTGCGCACGACCGACGCCATGACGCCACGCCAGTTCTTCGTCACTACCGCCCTGCCCTACGCCAACGGGCCGCTGCACATCGGCCACATCATGGAATACATCCAGGCCGACATCTGGGTGCGCTTCCAGAAGATGCTCGGCCATGCGGTGCACTTCGTCGGCGCCGAGGACGCGCACGGCGCGCCGATCATGATCGCCGCCGAACGCGCGGGCAAGACGCCGCAGCAGTTCATCGCCGAGGTGCGCGCCACGCGGCCGCGCTACCTCGACGGCTTCCACATCGGCTTCGACCACTGGCACACGACGGATTCGCCGGAGAACGTCGAGCTGTCGCAGTCGATCTACCGCGCGCTGCAGGCGGCGGGGCTGGTGGGCACGCGCACCATCGAGCAGTTCTACGACCCGGTGAAGGGCATGTTCCTGCCGGACCGCTACATCAAGGGCACGTGCCCGAAATGCGGCGCGAAGGACCAGTACGGCGACAACTGCGAGGTGTGCGGCACGACCTACGCGGCCACCGAACTCATCGAGCCCTATTCCGTGCTGACCGGCGCGCGGCCCGAACTGCGCAGCTCCGAGCACTACTTCTTTCGTCTCTCCGATGTACGCTGCGTGGACTTCCTGCGCGGCTGGACCGCCGGCCGCAATCGGCACGGCGAGCCCGTTCTTCAACCCGAGGTCTACGCCAAGACGCAGGAGTGGCTGGGCAAGGGCGCAGAAGAGGCCGGCAAGGGGCTGGCCGACTGGGACATCTCGCGCGACGCGCCGTACTTCGGCATCCCGATTCCCGATGCGCCGGGCAAGTTCTTCTACGTGTGGCTCGATGCGCCGATCGGCTACCTCGCATCGCTGAAGGCGTACTTCGACAGCGGCAAGGCGCGCGCGGCGGGCGAAACGCGCAGCTTCGACGAGTTCGTCGCGGCCGACGACGTCGAGCAGGTGCACTTCATCGGCAAGGACATCGTGTACTTCCACACGCTGTTCTGGCCGGCGATGCTGAAGTTCTCCGGCCGCAAGGTGCCGGACAACGTCTACGTGCACGGATTCATCACCGTCAGCGGCGAGAAGATGAGCAAGAGCCGCGGCACCGGCATCGACCCGCTGCGCTATCTCGAACTCGGCATGAACGCGGAGTGGTTCCGTTACTACGTCGCCGCCAAGCTCAATGGCCACGTCGAGGACGTCGAGTTCAATCCCGACGACTTCGTCCAGCGCGTCAACAGCGACCTGATCGGCAAGTACGTCAACATCGCCAGTCGCGCGGCGAGCTTTCTCGCGCGCCAGTTCGAGGGACGCCTGTCGCCGCCGACCGAAGTGCCTGCAGGCAGCCATGCGACGGCGCTGGCCTCTGCGCCCGAGATCGCCGAGTGCTATGCGCAGCGCGAGTTCGGCAAGGCGCTGCGCGAGGTGATGCGGCTGGCCGACGTGGCCAACGAGGCCTTCGACCGTGCGAAGCCGTGGGAACTGGCGAAGGACCCGCAGCAGCGCGGCCCGCTGCAGGACGTGTGCAGCGACGTCATCCGCTGCTTCCACGCGCTGACGATCTACCTGGCGCCGGTGCTGCCGGCCACCGCGCAGCGCGTGGCGCGGGACCTGTTCGGCCTGTCGCGCGACTTCCGCTGGGACGACCTGCGGGGCGGCATCGACCACATTGCACCGTACAAGCACCTGATGACACGCATCGAGACGAAACAGATCGACGCGCTGCTCGAGCCACCCGCCGAAGCAGCGCCACCGCCGGTTGCCGTGCTGCCCGGCGGTGCCGCCATCGCCGATACCATCACCATCGACGACTTCGCGAAGCTCGACTTCCGCATTGCGCGCATCGTCGCCGCCGCGCACGTGGCCGGCAGCGACAAGCTGCTGCAACTCACGCTCGATGCCGGCGAAGGCCGCGAACGCACGGTGTTCTCCGGCATCAAGTCCGCGTACGACCCGGCGACGCTGGTCGGACGCCTGACGGTGCTGGTCGCGAACCTCGCGCCGCGCAAGATGAAGTTCGGCGTCAGCGAGGGCATGGTGCTGGCCGCCAGCCACGCGGATGAGAAGAGCCACCCCGGCATCTTCCTGCTGGACCCCGACGAGGGCGCAATGCCCGGCATGCGGGTGAAGTAGCGCCGCTGCCGCCTGGAGAAAGACGTTGGCCACGCCTCCAACCCTGCTCGACGAAACGCGTGCGCACCTTGCGAAGGTCCCGCTCGCCACCTTCCGACCGTACCTGCTCGACGCGCTGCGCGGCTATGACCGGGCGCGCTTCGTAAAGGATCTGTCGGCCGGCGTGACCGTCGGCATCGTCGCGCTGCCGCTGGCGATGGCCTTCGGCATCGCCAGCGGCGTGGCGCCTGCGCAGGGCATCTTCACCGCGATCATCGCGGGGTTCCTGATCTCCGCACTGGGTGGATCGCGGGTGCAGATCGGCGGACCCGCGGGGGCCTTCATCGTCATCATCTACGGAATCATCGAACGCTACGGGCTGGCCAATCTGCTGATCTCGACGATTTGCGCCGGTGTGCTGATGTTCGGCATGGGATTGCTGAAGATGGGCAACCTGGTCCGCTACATACCGGTGTCCATCGTCATTGGCTTCACCAACGGCATCGCGGTGCTCATTGCGGTGTCGCAGGTCAAGGATTTCCTCGGCCTGCACATCGAGCGCATGCCGGCCGATTTCTTCCACCAGATCGAGATGCTGTGGAACCAGCTTTCGACGGTGAATCCGTATGCGGTCGGCATCGCCTTCGCTTCGCTGGCGCTTGTCGTCGCGTGGCCGAAGTCCTATGCGATGGGCCATACGCCATGGCGGCGCTGGTTGGCGCACGTTCCCGGTACGATCGTCGCGCTGGCGCTCGCCACGCTGGTGGTCAACCTGTTCAACCTGCCGGTGGAGACCATCGGATCGAAGTTCGGCGGCATACCTCAGGCCCTGCCGGCCTTCGCGCTGCCCGAGTTCTCGTGGGAACTGGTGAAGCAGCTCGTGGCGCCGACCATCACGATCGCGCTGCTGGGCGCGATCGAGTCGCTGCTGTGCGCGCGCATCGCCGACAACATGATCGAAGACCGCCATGATCCCAACCAGGAACTGATGGCGCAGGGCGTGGCCAACTTCGTCGCACCTTTCTTCGGCGGCATTCCGGCGACGGGCACGGTGGCGCGCACTGTCACCAACATCAAGAGCGGCGCCACCAGCCCGATCGCCGGCATCGTGCATGCCGCGACGCTTCTGGCCACCGTGCTGATCGCCGCGCCGCTGGCGAGCGGCATACCGCTCGCGGCGCTGGCCGCGATCCTGATGTTCGTCGCGTGGAACATGGGCGAATGGCGCGAGTTCGCCCGGCTCAGGCAATTCGCACTCACCTATCGCACCATCCTGCTCGCGACGTTCTTTCTGACCGTGGTGTTCGACCTGACGGTGGCCGTCGAGGTGGGGCTGGTGCTGTCGAGCCTCTTCTTCATCTACCGCATCTCGCAACTCACGCGCGTGGAGCGCATCGCAGTGGCCGACGAGGGCAGTGCCGGCATCGAGGCTTATCGGCTGTACGGATCGCTGTTCTTCGGCGCGGTATCGAAACTGGAGGCGCTGACCGATCCCGCACGCCATGCCGGCAGCGACGCGCCGCGCGTCATCGTGCTCGACATGGTGCAGCTCATCTCGCTGGACACCACCGGACTGGAAACGCTCGAAGGCCTGCGCCGGCAACTGGCCAGGCGTGGCGGCGCGCTGATCCTGGCCGGCGCGAACGAACAGCCGATGTCGCTGCTGCGGCGCTCCGGGTTCCTTGATCACGTCGGCGCCGGCAACGTCGTCCCCGACCTCGCCGCCGCGCTGCACCGCGCCCGCACACTGGCGGCGGAAGGCGCGACGTCCAGCTGACGCAGGGTGTCAGCTGCCGCCCGTCCGCCGGGGATCTTCCTCGATGGCGGCGGACACGACCTTGCCGCCCGCATCGAACATCACGACATACATGCGCGTCTCGGCGCCGTCGTTGAAGCGGTACTCCCACGCGGTCTGGTTCTTCAGCCGGTATTCCTGCCGACGCCCGGGTGGTCCAAGGGCAGCGATCACGTCGTCGCCGCTCATGCCGTCGCGGACGCGCTGGAAGTTTCCGCGCGTCAGCAGGTCTTCGCGGCCGACATAGCGGCCGTCGGCGCCGATCTTCAGCAGCAGCGTCCCTGCGCCTTCCGGGCCGAGCGGATAGACCAGTCCCTTGCCGCCGGCCGTCTCGCGCACGCCCTGCGGCGCGCCGAACAGACGCCGCACGTCCTGCTCGGTGGACTGGCCTTCCTTCAGCTTCAATAGCCGCAGGTCCTCGACCACCTTGCCTCCCTGATCACAGCCGGCCCCGGCGAGCACGATGCCCGCCGCCAGTACCGAAACGAGCCACCGCCTCACCCTCGCCATGCCACACGTCTCCCTCGCGTAAAATCGCGCGCTCGAATCAATGCGGACTCCTTGCGCGGCGCCATGGCAGGCTACTACGAATCCGAACTGACGCGCTTCCTGCGCGAGCTGAAGCAGCAGCCCGGCATCGAGGCCGGCCAGCGCGACGGTCGCGCGCTGCTGTGGGACCAGCAGCTCGACGCCGACCTGTACCGGCGCTTCCGCGAATCGCGGCTGCCGCAGCCGGCCTACGTCTACCAGTCCGCCGGGCGCAAGGCGACGTCTTGAACACCACGGGCGCGGTGCCCACCGACACCGGCGCGCTGCGCCGCGCCGACGATGCGTCCGCCGATTCGACGCCCGACGTCGTCGACGGCGTCGCGCTGGCGAAGCTCTACGGCGAGCCGCTGTTCAGGCTGCCAGACGACCTGTACATCCCGCCCGATGCGCTCGAGATCTTCCTCGAGGCTTTCGAAGGACCGCTCGACCTGCTGCTGTACCTGATCCGCAAGCAGCACTTCAACGTGCTCGACATCCCGATGGCGCCGCTGACGGCGCAGTACCTGACGTACATCGACCAGATCCGCGAGAAGAACCTCGAACTCGCGGCCGAGTACCTGCTGATGGCCGCGCTGCTCATCGAGATCAAGTCGCGGATGCTGCTGCCGGTGCGCAAGTCGGACACGGGCGAAGAGGTCGAGGATCCGCGCGCGGAACTGGTGCGGCGGCTGCTCGAATACGAGCGCATCAAGCTCGCCGCGCAGGAACTGGACCGCGCGCCGCGCATCGGCCGCGACTTCGTGCGTGCGCTGGTAACCATCGAGCAGACGCTCGAGCGGCACTTCCCCGACGTGAACGTCGTCGAGCTGCGCGACGCCTGGGCCGAGGTGCTGAAGCGCGCGAAGCTGCACGCGCATCACCGCATCGCGCGCGAGGAGCTGTCGGTGCGCGAGCACATGAGCTTCATCCTGCGCCGCCTGCAGAACACGCGCTTCGTCGAGTTCTCGGATCTGTTCGATCCGGCGCGCGGCAGCGCGGTCGCGATCGTTCATTTCCTCGCGCTGCTGGAACTGGCGCGCGAATCGCTGATCGAAATCACGCAGGCCGCGCCGTACGCGCCGATCTACGTGCGACTGGCCTATCTGCCGACCTGAGCTGCCGACCGCCGACCTGAATGCCGACCCGGGCGCCCGTAGGCGCCTCATCGAGGACAACGTGACGACTCTCCGCATCAATGCCTGGTTGACCGCTGCCATCGCCGCCGCACTGCTGTCCGGCGGCGCCGCGCACGCCCAGCTCAAGCCTTCGAAGGGTTCGGAGCCCCTGACGTCGCCGGGCCTGTCGGGCGCGGCCACCGCGCCGTCGCCGGTCACCTCGCCGTCGAGCAGTGCCGCTGCCACACAGGAGCTCAGCGCGAAGGAATCCGCGGCCGTCACGACCGCGGCCGAATGGCTGAAGCTGATCGATGCCGGGCAGTACGGCAAGTCATGGGACGAGTGCGCGCCGCTGTTCCGCGAGAAGGTGTCGCGCCAGACCTGGGTCGAAAACCTGCCGAAGAACCGTGCCGCGCACGGCGCCTTCAAGTCGCGCAGCTTCTCGGCGGCGCAGGCACGCACGTCGCTGCCCGGCGCTCCGGAGGGCGAGTACGTCGCCGTGCGCTTCCTGTCGGACTTCGAAAACGCTTCCGGCGTGGAGGAAGTCGTGACGCTGATGTTCGTCGGCGGCGCCTGGCGGCCGTTGGGCTACCTGATCCGCTGACGATGGCCGCACGCCTGTCGCTGCGCATCCACCTGCCCGGCGGCCACGTCGGCCACGGCAAGATCGAACTGCTGGAACACATCGCGCGCGAACGCTCGATCTCGGCGGCGGCACGTGCAATGGGCATGTCCTACAAGCGCGCGTGGGAGCTGGTCGACGCGATGAACCGCATGTTCCGCGAGCCGGTGGTCGAAACGCAGCCGGGCCGCAACATTGCAGGCGCGACCGAAGTCACGGTCTTCGGCCAGCGCATCGTCGCGCTGTATCGCGCCGCCGAGCGCCGCTCGCTGAACGCGGCGGCGGGC
>JBGAIO010000127.1:0-5933 GCA_044225415.1 Burkholderiaceae bacterium
AGCCGCGTCCTGGTCGACTGCGGCTTCAACGGGCGCGAACTGCAGCGCCGCCTGCAGCGTGCGGCGATTTCCGTCGACGACCTCGACGCAGTCTTCGTCACGCATGAACACTCGGATCACGTGAGCGGTGTGGGGGCGCTGGCACGACGCTTCGGCGTGCCCGTCTACTGCACGACCGGCACCGCCAGCGCGGCGCGACTCGACCCGGGCGCGATCGACTGGCACTGCATCTGCGCCGGCGAGATCGTCGCGATCGGCGCACTGAGCGTGCTGGCCTACGACGTGCCGCACGACGCGAGCGAGCCGGTGCAGTTCACGTTCAGCGATGGCGACCGGCGCGCCGGACTGCTGACGGACAGCGGCCGCGACAGCGACACGATCGCGCGGGTGCTGTCGGGCCTGCATGCGCTGGTGCTCGAATGCAATCACGACGAGACGATGCTGCGCAACGGCCCGTATCCCGCCTTCCTCAAGACCCGCATCCTCGGTGCGTACGGCCACCTGTCGAACCGGCAGGCTGCCGGCATCCTGCAGCGCGTGGACTGCTCGAAGCTGGGCTGGATCGCGGCCGCGCACCTGTCGCAGACCAACAATCACCCGGCACTGGCGCGCGCGGCGCTCGCCGAAGCGCTGCGCTGCGCGTCGACCGAAGTCGACGTGGCCGATCAGGCCGACGGCCTGGCGTGGCGCAACGTCTGACGCAATGAAAAAGGGGCCAGGCTCGCGAGCCTGGCCCCTTTCTTGTGCGGCAGTCGCGTGCTTACTTCTTCGCGGCAGCGTTGGCCTTCTCGACGGCCTTGGCGGCGTCGCCGGCGGTCACGGACGATGCACCGGATTCACCGGTGGTGGCGGCCGGAGCCTTGCCTGCGTCCGCAGGAGCGGCCATGGGCGCGGGAGCCGCGGCCGGGGCAGCGGCGTCAGCCGGCTTGGCGGCATCGGCGGCCGGCGCGGGCGCCGGAGCAGGAGCCGGTGCCGGCGCGGGCGCAGCAGCGGGCGCGGGCGTCGGCGCGGGAGGCGGGGTTTCCTTGCGGCCGCAGGCGGCGAGCGCAACGACGAACAGCGAGGCAACGAGCAGGGTCTTCTTCATGGTCTTTCCGTAGGTATGTGTCTGCACAGGGTTCGAGGCCGGCATGCAAACTCTGCACGCGCAGCGATCGGTTCTTGTTGTGTTCAGCGTGATCCAGCGTGACGCAAAACGGGGTGAGCGGGACCTTGGTCAAAGTCTAGCGACCTGGGGTCGACCCGGCAGGGCTGATCCCGCTTTCCTGATTCAGGTCGTCCCGACTTCCCGGGTGCGGATTATAGGCGCGGCGCAACAAACGCGCGGCGCCCGTGTTGCGCCGTTGATACCGCGCCGTTGATGCCGTCCTGACGCCCGCGTCAGCCGAGCCCCAGCGGTGCCACCGCAAGGTTGTGTCCGGCCGCGTTCCAGCGCCGCAGGAAGGACGCGGCCTGCGGCTGCAGGTGCGGCTTGTTGTGCAGCCACAGATCGCCGCGTGCAGCCGCGGTGGGCCTCAGTTCCAGCAGCGCGTGGTCGTCGGCGAGCAGGCAGGCGTCGTCGCCGACGGGATCGTCCGCCGAGGCCGCGCGCAGTTCCAGCGCGTGCGGAAAGCTTCGCTGCAATGCGCGCAGACGCGGCGCGTTCGAGTCCAGCCACGCCGCATCGTCGACCAGCAGCTGCACCCGCGCCGACCGGTGGCCGAGCAGCAGGCGATGCAGCTTCGCCACGGCAGCGACGCTGCCGAGGTCGAACGCGGTCAGGTCGCGATGCATGCCACGGATCGTGCGTGTCGCAACGTCGAGCGCGATCAGCACCGCCTCGTGCGTCTCGGCGCGCGACGTGATCAGCGCGCGCTGCGGGGCGCTGTCGGCGGGCCGCAGGTCCGCAGGTTTCATGGCGCGCCCAGATGCAGCCAGCCGGCTGCGTGCCACGGGTGCAGCAGCGCGGCGAGGGGCGCATCGACGTCGGCGCCGGCCAGTTGTCGCAGGTTGCCCAGACGGCGCAGTGCCGCACGCCGGGCGGCAGGTACGACGCTCACCTCGCCGTTGATGCCGACGCGCGTGCCGCGGTAGAGCAGCCGCGTGCGCCGGTCGAGGCGCACCCCGCGCCGCGCAGCCGTGCGCGCGAAGGCCGCGAGCGTCAACGGGCGCGAATGCTCGAACACCACCTGCGCCTTGGGTTCGGTGAGCCATCCCAGCAGGAAGCGCGTCGTGTCGGCCCGGCGAGGACGCTGTGCAGTGAGCGTCGCGTGCAGCGCATCGACCATCGTCGATGACAGGGCGGCCGGCTGGTGCGTCGGCGCCAGTCCGCGATCGGCATAGCGGCCGGCGAGCGACGAGTGCTCGGCAAAATCGACGAGCAGCGGTTCGAGCAGTTCGCGGTATTCCGGCGCACGAAAGCCGATCGAGCAGGTGATGCATTCGCCGATGGCCGTACCTTCGTGTGCCACGCCCGGCGGCAGGTACAGCATGTCGCCGGGTTCGAGCACGTACTCGGCGGTGGCACGGAAGTCCGCGAGCACACGTAGCGGCGCGCCGTCGACCAGGCGCAGGTCGCGCTGCCGGCTGATGCGCCAGCGGCGGCGGCCCTGCGCCTGCAGCAGGAACACGTCGTAGTTGTCGACGTGCGGCCCGACGCCACCGCCATCGGTGGCGTAGCTCACCATCAGGTCGTCCAGGCGCGCATCGGGCACGAAACGGAAGCGCTGCAGCAGCGCGTGCGCGGCATCGTCGAGCGCGTCGACGCCCTGCACCAGCACGGTCCAGCGGGGGCGGCGTGGCGAGGGCAGTCGTGTGAACGGGCCGTGCCGCAGTTGCCAGCGGCCATCGTGCCGTTCGATCAGCCGCGATTCCGTGTCGGGCTCGCGCGCCAGCGCGAACAACCGGGCGCGGTCGATCGGCGCACGGAAACCGGCGATGGCATTGCGAATCAGCAGCGGCCGGCGCTGCCACGCCTCGCGCATGAAGCGCGCCACGGAGTAGGGTCCGAGTTGCTGCAGAACGGACGGGGCGCGGCTGGACATGCAGGCAGGTTACCGCAGACACCCGCGCGCATCGCGCGGCGCATAATCGCCGCGTGCAGGAGCCACGATGAAGATCGCCGACGGATCGCTGGTCACGCTCGACGTGACGATGTACGACGCGCAGGGCAACCTGCTGGAGAAGTCCGACGCGCCGATGGTCTACCTGCACGGCCACGAGGACATCTTCCCGCGTATCGAGGAGGCGCTCGCGGGCGCCGAGCCCGGCGCGCGGCGCGAGCTGCAGCTCGAGCCTGAAGACGCGTTCGGCGACTACGACCCGCAGCTCGTGATGCTGGCGCCGGTCGCGGACCTCGGCGAAGGCGTCGAAGTCGGCATGCGCGTCGAAGCGACCGGGCCGAACGGCGAGGACCAGTGCCTGTTCACCATCACCGAGATCGCGGACGGACAGGCCGTGCTGGACGCCAATCATCCGCTCGCCGGCATGGCGGTGCGCTTCGTCGTCGTCGTGAAGGACGTGCGCGAGGCCACCGAGGAGGAAATCACCGAGGCCGAGTCCGGATACGCCGGCAGTGCTGACTCCTGCGTCCGCCCGAGTCGCCGACGCTGCACTGACCCTGGCCCGGCACCCCGCCCAGCCGGAAGCGTCAATGCCGGCGCGCGCGAGGCGCTGCAGCCCGTCGAGCAGCGCGCATCGCGTGGCGACAATCCATCGAGATCGATGCCGTACAGCCGCTGCGCAAGGTCCATGAGCGCGTCGTGCGGGGCGCCTGGTCCGATGACGCGGCGCGCAGGCGCGCCGCCGCGAACAGGTCGAGCTGCGGCCGCCTGAGCGCGCGTTCTTCGAGCTGCGTCAGCAGCGCCCGCGCGCGCCGCACGACCGCGCCCGGCACGCCCGCGAGCTGCGCCACTGCCAGTCCGTAGCTCTGGCTGGCTGGCCCTTCGCGTACCTCGTGCAGGAACACGACGCGGCTGCCGGCCTCGGCAGCGGCCACGTGCACGTTGGCCACCTCCGCATGCTGCTCGGCGAGCTGTGTCAGCTCGAAGTAGTGCGTGGCGAACAGCGTCATGCAGCGGTTCTTCTCGACCAGCTCGCGCGCGATCGCCGCGGCGAGCGCCATGCCGTCGAAGGTCGACGTGCCGCGGCCGATCTCGTCCATCAGCACGAGGCTCGATTCGGTGGCACCGTTGAGGATCGCCGCGGCCTCGGTCATCTCGACCATGAACGTGGAGCGGCCGCGCGCGAGGTCGTC
This sequence comes from Burkholderiaceae bacterium, assembly GCA_044225415.1. Lineage (GTDB taxonomy): Bacteria > Pseudomonadota > Gammaproteobacteria > Burkholderiales > Burkholderiaceae_F > JALORV01. Next base: position 4,235 of record JBGAIO010000127.1, read on the forward strand.
GGCGGCGCCGATGCGCGTCAGGATGCGATCGACCGGCCCCAGCCGCGCGCTCGTCGCCGGCACGAAGCTGCCCGCATACGCGAGCAGCGCGACCAGGGCCACCGAGCGCATGTAGGTCGACTTGCCGCCCATGTTCGGACCGGTGATGACCAGCAGCTGGCGCTTCGGATGCAGCACGCAGTCGTTGGGCACATAGGCCTCGAGTTCGCGCTCGACCACGGCGTGTCGCGCGCCGCGAATGTCCAGACCGGCGCGGTCGGTGATCTCCGGTTCGGTCCAGCGGGCCAGCCGCGCGTGCAGGGCCAGTGCGTGCAGCGCGTCGAGCGATGCGATGGCGTCGGCCGCGCGCAGCAGCGCAGGCACGTCGGCCGCGAGGGTCGTCACCAGTGCTTCGTACAGCGCCTTCTCGCGCGCCAGCGCACGCTCTCGGGCCGACAGCGCGCGGTCCTCGAAGGTCTTCAGTTCCGGCGTGATGTAGCGCTCGGCGTTCTTCAGGGTCTGTCGGCGGCGGTAGTCGTCGGGCACGCGGTCGGCCTGCCCATTCGTGACCTCGATGTAGAAGCCATGCACGCGGTTGTATTCGACGCGCAGGTTGGCGATGCCGGTGCGGACGCGTTCGCGCTGTTCCAGCGCGACCAGGAACTCGCCGGTGTTGTCGCGCAGGCCACGCAGCTCGTCGAGCTCGGCGTCGTGACCCGCGGCAATGACGTCGCCGTCGCGTACCGAATGCGCCGGCAGCGGCAGCAGCGCGCGCGTCAGCGTGTCGGCGATCGACGGCGCCAGGCGACAGGCGTCGCCGAACTGCGAGAGCAGCGGATCGCCGGCGGTTTCGGCCAGCGCGGCCACCTGCGCGAGCGCCGGCAATGCATCGCGCAGCGCGGCCAGTTCGCGCGGCCGCACGCTGGCGAGCGACACGCGCGTGGCGATGCGTTCCACGTCGGGCAGGTCGCGCAATGCCTCGGCGAAAGTGTCGACCGCCGCGCGTGCCTGCGTCGCGGCTTCGAGCAGCGTGGCAATGGCGCGATGCCGTGCGCGCGGCGCGGCCGCGTCGCGCAGCGGATGATGGAGCCAGTGGCGCAGCCGCCGACTGCCCATCGCCGTGGCGCAGCGATCGAGCAGCGTGAACAGCGTCGGCCCGTCGTCGCCGCGCAGCGTCGCGGTGATCTCCAGGTTGCGCCGGGTGGCCGGGTCGAGCAGCAGGTATTCGGACGTGGTCTCGCGCGTCAGGCGCGCCACATGCGGCAGGCGGCCGCCCTGCGTGGTGCCGGCGTAGTCGAGCAACGCGGCGGCGGCGGCGAGGATCTCCGGCGCATCGGATACATCGAAGGCGTCGAGGGTCGCGACCTGCAGCAGGCGTTGCAGGCCATCGCGTCCGCGCGTTGCATCGAAGTGCCAGTCGGGCCGCGATTGCAGCACGGCGCCGCCAGCACGCACCGCGGCGCCGAGCGTGTCCGCCCATGCCTCGGCGATCAGGAGTTCGGAAGGGCCGATCCGCGCCAGCTCCGAGGCCAGCGCTGCCGGCGTGACGCTGGGGGCGCGCAGCTCGCCCGACGACAGCACCAGCCACGCGAGTCCGAACAGCCCTCCGCGCTGCGCCGGCGGCGCCAGCGCCAGCAGTGGCGCGTTGGACTTGTCGGGCAACAACCCCGTGTCGGTGAGTGTGCCGGGCGTGACCACGCGCACGACCTTGCGCTCCACC
>JBGAIO010000007.1:0-49471 GCA_044225415.1 Burkholderiaceae bacterium
GGTGATCAACGGCCTGACCAACGAATACCACCCGTGCCAGATTCTCGCCGACATCTACACGTGGCTCGAGCACCGCGGGCCGATTGCAGGTCGCACGGTGGCGTGGATCGGCGACGCGAACAACATGGCCTACACGTGGATACAGGCCGCGGAACTGCTGGATTTCCGCGTCCGGCTGTCGATGCCGCCGGGGTATCCGCTGGACGCCGCGCTGGCGCCCGCCGGCCCGCACTTCAGCGTGCACGCGGACCCGATGGAGGCCGCGCACGGTGCGCACCTGGTCACCACCGACGTGTGGACCAGCATGGGCTATGAAGCCGAGAACGACGCGCGCCGCACGGCCTTCGCCGACTGGTGCGTCGACGAAGACATGATGCGCGCCGCCGCTCCCGATGCGCTGTTCATGCACTGCCTGCCCGCACATCGCGGCGAGGAAGTCACCGGCGGCGTCATCGACGGGCCGCAGTCGGTGGTGTGGGACGAGGCCGAGAATCGCCTGCACGCGCAGAAGGCGCTGATGGAGTACCTGCTGCTCGGCCGCAACGTGAAGTAATCACCCCGAGGCGCGCGTCGCTGCGCGCCGGTCGCAACCATGTCCACAATCCTGCAGAACCTCCCCGTCGGCCAGAAGGTCGGCATCGCCTTTTCCGGCGGACTCGACACCAGCGCGGCGCTGCTGTGGATGCGCCGCAAGGGCGCGATCCCCTGTGCGTACACCGCCAACCTCGGCCAGCCCGACGAGCCCGACTACGAGCAGATCCCGCTGCGCGCGAAGGAATACGGCGCCGACGTCGCGCGGCTGGTCGACTGCCGTGCCCAGCTGGTGGCCGAAGGCATCATGGCCCTGCAGTGCGGTGCGTTCCACATCAGCACCGCGGGAGTGACGTACTTCAATACCACGCCGCTCGGACGCGCTGTCACGGGCACCCTGCTGGTCGCGGCGATGAAGGAAGACGACGTCCACATCTGGGGCGACGGCAGCACCTACAAGGGCAACGACATCGAGCGCTTCTACCGCTACGGCCTGCTCGCCAATCCGTCGCTGCAGATCTACAAGCCGTGGCTCGACCAGGCGTTCATCGACGAGCTCGGCGGCCGCGCCGAGATGTCGGCATTCATGACCGAGTGCGGCTTCGCCTATCGGATGTCGGCGGAGAAGGCGTACTCGACCGACTCCAACATGCTCGGCGCCACGCACGAGGCCAAGGATCTGGAGCAGCTGTCGAGCAGCATCCGCATCGTGCAGCCGATCATGGGCGTGGCCTTCTGGCGCGACGACGTGAAGGTCGCCCGCGAGGAAGTCAGCGTGCGCTTCGAGGAAGGCCGGCCGGTCGCGCTCAACGGCGTGGAATACTCCGACCCGGTCGAGCTGATGCTGGAGGCCAACCGCATCGGCGGCCGACATGGACTCGGCATGTCGGACCAGATCGAGAACCGCATCATCGAGGCGAAGAGCCGCGGCATCTACGAAGCCCCGGGCCTGGCGCTGCTGTTCATCGCCTACGAGCGGCTGATCACCGGCATCCACAACGAGGACACGATCGAGCAGTACCGCGAGAACGGCCGCAAGCTCGGGCGGCTGCTGTACCAGGGCCGCTGGTTCGACCCGCAGTCGATCATGCTGCGCGAGAGTGCACAGCGCTGGGTGGCGCGCGCGGTCACCGGCGAAGTGACCATCGAACTGCGCCGCGGCAACGACTACTCGATCCTGAACACCGAATCGCCGAACCTCACCTACCAGCCCGAGCGACTGACGATGGAAAAGGGCGCGTCGGTGTTCTCGCCGGCCGACCGCATCGGGCAGCTCACGATGCGCAATCTCGACATCTCCGACACGCGCGAGAAGCTGATGACCTACGTAAAGGTCGGGCTGCTGGCGGCGCCGTCGTCGAGCGCGTTGCCGGGGCTCAGTGACCAGGGCAGCACTGCGAAGAAGAAGTAGTGTGACGGTCCAGGGGACCGGCCTCACTGGACTTTCGGATGAGTGCGCGCGGCGGCGTTCGGTGACACGCTGAGTCCATCGTGACCGCCGGTGCTTGCGCGGCTCCTCACCCGGAAGCAGGCTCTCCGGCCGACGGCTGCGACACCGCAAGGCAAGACAGTCTACGGCCCGCTTCGGCGGGCCGTTTTTTTCTTGTCTCTATGAGGTGAAGGCGGAGTTCTCGACCCGTTGCGGACGTCAGCGATTTCTGAAAGCTGCCGCCAGATTCACGTCAGAAGCGGTCGACGGGACTGGCGTGATGCGCTGGGTGACACTTCGACCAGGGTTCACAACTTTGGATCGTGCTCACGGCTGGCTGCCCAGACTGACAGCACCTCCAGGACGTTGCCCCGAACCCTGAAATAGAGCCAGTGCTGCGTCTTGCTCATGAAATACCGGCGAACCTGAATCGGACGGCCAGTATCAACTTTCTGACCAACGCCAGGATGGCGGACGAGGAAGAACAGAACACCCTCGAGGTCGAGCCGTACCGCGCCCGGGGCCGCAGGTCGATTCTCTGCCCACCACGCGGCTGCGCGTTCAATCTCCCGACGAGCGCGAGCCTTGATGACGTAGCGCAGCGCCACGTCTAGCCGTAACGCCTGAGACTTTCCAGAAATTCCGGCCCGGCGCCGCCCTCTTCGCTATCAGCCTCGTCGATGGCGGCTTGCAACTCCGCCTCCAGGGTGGGAAGGAGTTTGATCGCCGGGCGGTCGTCATCGGCAAGCACAGTGACAACTGTGCCTTCCGGGAGAGGCGCGCCCTCCAGAATGACCTTGCCATCCTTCACCTTACCGATAGCCACTGACATGTACGAATGGTAACCGATGGACATACGGCCCTGCGACCCCGACTCGCCTCATGCATCCTTAGGACGTACGTGGGTCCGCTCTAGCAGCCATTCCTCACCGCGCCAACGCTTGCTTCCGGGGTGCCTTTGGGGCAGTCCTTCTGTTGGGCTTGGGCCGACGCGGTCGGATCGCGAAGAAACTCGTCCATAAGTTTCTCCGAAGTTTCGTCACCCTCCCACACGATGAAGGACTTTCCGTGGGACATAGCCCGCCTATGTGGCACCCCTCGCTTGGAGAGCCAACTCATGAATTCCTCTTCATGGCGCGGATCCCCCAGCGAAATGTTGCGGCCCGTCGGCAAAGGCTCACCCGCTACTGCGCGGACTGCCCTCTCTACGGCGTCGTTGTCTTTGGGCGCCCACGAGATCCACTCTTTACCGTCGTCCCTCTTCTCGACTTGGTGCGGCACGCCAGAGGCTTCAAGCCCCCGCTTCAGCGCCTCCTGCGTCTGAGGATCAGAGTACGTGACAGCGCGCTTTCCTACGGGAGAATCCCCGAATGACAGGGACAGATGCGGAGGCCCAGCCTGCAGCCCCACCAAGGTGCTGTAAGCGGCAGCGGCGAGACCAAACAGGACGATCACTGCGGACGCCGTCCACGCAGACCGTTCCCCATGGTCAGCACCGATACCGGCTGTAGGAAGAACCAGCGACCAGTCCGAAGGCCAGCCTTGACCCACACCGCTGCGAGCACCAGCGCAGCGAATGCACCAATCAGGACAAGTGCGGCCGGCGCCAGAAGCAGCAGTACGCCGCAAATCAACGTGAGCGCCAGAACGTAGGCCACCGCGCTCCGATCTGGCCGAGGATCATTTGTCGAGGCGACTTCCAATTTGAGCACTGGTGCGGGCGTTGCTTCAAACCTACCCCCAGTCGTGGCGAGTTGCAATGTCCGCTTAGCGGCAAGTCAGGGCAGACGAGGGAAACGCCGCTATTGGCCGACTACGCGGCCGACCCTGCATTACGCAAGCGAATGATCGAGAACGCAAGTGTGGACGCGACGACTTCAGCCGCTATCATCCGAAGATGCCTCACAACTCGCAGCTCGGATCCGCGCTCAGCCATAAGATCGAGGGGAGCGCGGACTGGGGTCGCGGACAGCGGCACAACCGTCGTCTCAGACTGGTAGTACCCCGCATTCTCGTCAACGCAGCGAAACGTCGCAGCGGGCATTTCGTATAGCCAGAGGGCAGTCTGGGCTGCGCGCTCATACCAGCCTTCTTCGATGAAGATCACAGCCGAAGCGTTCGTTGCTCCCAGGTAGCGCAGCCTGTCCTTGTCGCTCGTTGCAGGTCCGCCCCGCAGGCACACCCGTGGGCAATCGCGCGGCAGCAAATAGTTGACTAGGTAATCGTCGGCGATGGCCCAGACGATCGGCGTCGTGCCGTCCGCCGAACCGCTGGCCGGTACCCTCGGCTCGAATCGGTCGATGCCCTGCGTCTCACTGACATGCCATAGCCTCGGCATCTGAGTACCCATCGTGCAGCGAGTCGGGCTGAGATTGTGACCGCTATCTGGAAAAGTAGTCGACTGGAGTTGATGTCGGCTCTTGGCCGCGACTCCACTTCCTACAGCATTGCCAATTGACTCAATCAGGTCGACTCAGCGCTTTCGTCGTAGCCATAGTCCACATGGAACCGACCGCTTCGTTCGACGGCGAAACGCACTCTGCTCCAAGGCTGAGGCCTCGACAATCTCATCGTCTCTCGCATTTCAAGAAGTGCATTCGCAATCTCGTCGGCGGAGTCGTCACCTGGATCGAACCAAGTGGAGACTCCCGCGCTGTTGGTGTAGTCGTAAGTTGCCTTTGCATGGTTGCCGTGTACTACTGCAGAGACCTCGGCAACCTTCCAATCAGCCGGAGCGCTAGCCGCAATAGCCTTCCCGAGGGCGTTGTACAGATCCTCAAGACTCCGAGACATAGCTACTTTCCACCGGTTATTTTGACAACTATCTCATCGAACCTCTGCCCGTTGACTCTATAGGTCAAAACGAAGCGTTCAGGGATAAATCCGCAAGATTGAGCCGCCCTCGCTTCCGTCTGCTATTCGCCTGTTTGGCTAAGACTGACAGACGGCGGCTCCTGGCCGTCTCACGCGTGTGGTTTCGGATAGCTGTACACCTGCATCCGGCGCAGGCTCGCAGCGTGGGCAGGCAGCTGTGCCACCCGCACCCGGCCGGACACCGGCAGGAAGCCCAGCTTCGACAACACCAGCGCCGATCCGACGTTCTCGGAGTCACAGTAGCTCTCGATTGCGCGGACGGACCAGTCAGTTTGCAGCCATGCCAACACGGGACGGCACGCTTCTGTCGCAATACCCTCATTCCATCGCGTCGGTGCGATGCCGAAGTGCAGCTCAGCAACGTCCTGGCTCGCAAAGGTAACCACTACGACTCCAATGGCCCCCGGGTTGGCACGTTCCTCGACGACCCAGGCGACTCCCTTGCTCGGCGCATCTATGGCCTCCGGGCTCCAAGTCCGGAGGAACGATTCCGTCTGGGCACGGCTGGCGTGGGGTGGTCGCTGGAGATAGCGTGATGCTTCGACGCTGCCCGTGTAGTTGTGGAACAGGGGTTCAGCGTCGGACGGTTCCCCGCGGCGTATCTCAAGGCGCGCGGTTTTGAAGGACACCGGCATTCCTAGACGCGGTGCGGCCGACTGCGCCATCAGGACACTCTCGTAATTCGTCGTAGGACGATAGTCGGCACGCCCGACGATCCGGTAGCCCCAGGACTTGTACAGCCGGATGAGTCGCGCCGCCGGCGCGGCCGTATCGAGTGCGATTATCCGGGCGCCTCGCCTGACGGCATGCCGGACGGCCGTGTCGTGTAACGCACGGCCGAGGCCTCGGCCCTTGTACTCAGGCGCAACGGCCAGCTGGCTGATGGACCAGGTCTGTGGGTCTCGATAGAGCGGCACTGAAGAGCTTGGTCGCGGCTGGCGGGCCAACACTGTGCCGACGATGCGGCCGGCCGAAGTTGAAACGAACGCGTCGCCGGTGGCGAGTCGTTCTGCCGTGACTTCGACGGTCTGGTGCGTACCGACGAACCGGAGTCCTTGGGCTAGGTGCGGCGCATAGGCCCGGTGGATGAGGTCGGTCAGCTGCTCCAAGCTGTCGCTGGGTAACAGCGGGCGAATCTGCCAATCGTGCGAATCGGCGGCGAGCAACGGTATGCGCAATGCAATCGGATGGATGATGTAATTTTGGCTGCTTTGGGGCGAATCAGGGGAACTGATCAATAGACGGCTCGTGGCCGAGGTCGGCAAGTGCTACTTGTCCGGCGGCCTGGCCCATTTGCTGCCCGTCCGATAGTCCTCGAGAAGCTCCTTCTCGGTCTTTCCAGTTCGCTTGATCGCTAGCTCACCTGCGCCCAGTTCTCCTAGCCGAGCTAGGTCCGGCAGCATCTCAGTCGCCATGGCAAGGGCGTCGCAACTGTAGAAGTCCATTGGGTTATGGCGCGCGTGACGCGCTGCTTGGACGACCGACGCCTTGTTGCGGATTGCGGCTACGTCTGCGTCGCTCCAGCCGACCGCCTTGCCGATTCCGGCACCGAGCACGGCCTCCATGTGAGTGGAGCCTTTCGACATGGCCGAGGCGATCGTCAGACATTGACGCTTATGCTCGTCGCTGAGCCCAGGAGCCTTGCAGCGAGCCACAACGTGCTGCAACCCGGGAAACGGAAAGGCTGCGGATATGCCGACCAGATCTGTCAACGCGACCAGGCGCGTCGCCTGATCGACTTTCTGCAGCATTGGGTCGGAGGCCATGCGGTAGATGTCGAACCAGTGCAGGTTTGACGACGTTGCGGAGCCAGCCCGCGCCATCGCGACCTCGTACGAAACCGCATCGCCCGCCCGCTGGGCTCGGCCGGCCTCGATGATCCAAGGCATCGCGTTCTCCGGCTCCAGTTCGCCCCAGCGAGCCGCGGTGACATGTGTACAGGCTCCTGTCATCGCCCCCGCCGGATGGACGCGCTGGCACAAATACCACGTCATTGCGAATGCGCCGCCATCACGAGTTGTGGCGACACGGCTCGCCTGCTCGTTCGCAGCCGCAGCCAGCACCTGCCAGCTCTCCTTCAGAGAGCGCTCGCGGCAGTCGGCGTCATTGAAGCAAGCCGGATCGCGCGACTGTAGGCTCAGGTATTCCTTTGAACGGCTAATCATCGCCGAGTAGTAGGCGGCGACCGCCCGATCTCCTGGGTCAGCTGAAGCTGCCATCCGCTTCGCGACCTGTTCCAGCAGCTTGCTGGCAGATGCTCGGATCGCCGCCGGAATTGGATCCTCGCCTGTATACATCTGGATCTTGCCGTAGCCGCATAGCTCTACAGACGTCGTGTCTGGAACGACTGGATTGCGGTGATCGATTCCGGACGGAGGATAGGAGCCGGCGGGTTCAGTCCTTCCGACGGCCGAGCTTGCGGTTGTCGCTATTGCAGAAGTTCCGCCGTCTGCGGCGCCCCTGTACCAAGAGAAGTACGCGATGCCCGCAACCACCAATGCGCCGGCGATGATCGCTGCTGCAGTCCGCATTACACGAGCTTGCTTCAATGCGATCTCGGTCGCAATAGCGCTGTCAGCTTTCGGGGGGTCTGGGTGCGGATCTGCAAAGTCAGCTCATGGCCGACTTCTTTCGAGCGATCACGACCTGCGCTCTGCTCGACGCGCCGCCCACTCCATGGCTCGGACAACGGAGTCCATACCTCCCGGCCTGTCGGCCAGGAGGTCCGGTTGGATAGCTCCCTTGTAGCCTTTTCCGGAATGATCTGTCAGCCGCGCGGTCGAGAGGGTTGGCACGCCACCATGGGGAAGATCGAACTTCTCAATTGATCGATTGCGAGCGCCATCGGTGACTGCCCGAACGCATGACGCTTGTGGCCAATCATTGCGACCTGGGCCTCGGATCGACGATACGGTCGAGATATATCCCTGTGCACTGAAGTAGTCCGGCAGCGACTTTACCTTTCAGAAGCCTTTGAGTCTCAGCGTCCGAGGAAAGCTCCTTTAACTGCTCGGCAGGTCGTTCGTAGACCTCTTTCATCTTTGGACCCTCGGAAGCGGCGCGTGCTGCGCAATTGCATATCCGCTTTGCGGCGGTAGCGTCACTTGCGGCTTCTTTCAGCTCCAGGTCCTTCGCCAATTTATCGAGCAGAGGACTCACATCTCGCTCGCACATTCTTGATATCAGAACCTCAAAGACGGCCTGCATGTCGCCGGGCTGAAGCTTCTTCTGCGACTCTTCACCCGCACTTGTCTGCAAGAACAACGACAAGAGCAGGAAGATCCCGATCAATCTCGGTAACTCAGCATTCAGCAACGGGCGGAGCAACATGGAGTTCTTCTTTGTGATTCTCGTTGATCGGAGCAATCTGGACCGCAAGGGCCCGCAACCAGACGATAGGTGCCGACCTCAAGGTCATGTCGACGGCGATGCCGCCGCTCATGCGCCTCTTCCCGGGCCCAGCTACTTGCTGGGTCGCAGGGAGGGCTGGCATTTCTCCGGCATCGGATAGAGTCTCTGTGGTGTCCTCACAATAGCTTCGCCTTTCCTGTCGAGGCGGCGTAGTTCAACGGCGCAGTAGTTATCCTGATACTTGAATTCAGCCTCGTACTGGTACTGCGGCAAGGGATCAAAGGCAACTTCGACTCGACATGATCGTTCAATCCCGATACCGGTCGAGTAATCTCGACTGGAAGTTCGAACCTTCATCGCGAACGGACCCCGCGCCTCGATCTGCGTTGTGACCTCCTCTCGACCCGAGTACGACTTTGACCCAACGCTTTCCAATGAACGCCAGTGCATTCCCTTCACAGCGCAATCCTCAACCCGCCTGACCTCAATGAATGCGGGAACTGTCGTGCGATTGATGAAGGTGAAGTCTGCGACTGATCCCGATTCGGGCTTTTCGTATGCGATCGCACAGCCCGAGAGAATGGTTGCCAGCAGGATCGATGAAGCAGCTCGCGCCATGTCAGGTTCCTTCTCCGGGTTCCTCTTTACCAGCGTTTCACTGTCCCGCTAGCCAGCGCTGCGGCTTCACTGCCGACTGAATCCGCAGGTTTGACGCCTGCGGCAGCTGGCTCGCGGAACGCCATGCTTGGGGTATAGGCGTCACTACGAAGCGCTCGTTGCCGATCATGAACAGCGTGTTGCTATCGGCCGCGGTCTTCACGATGACCGCCGGTGTGCTGCAGTTTGGACCCGGCGCGCACGAAGGTAAGTCGGCAATGTCGAACGATCCCATCGGGAACAGAGGGCCTGCCGTCGATGGTGTCGTAGTGTTGAACACAAACACGCGCGCCGTTGCTCCGATGCCGAGCAAGTAGGCGCGGCACCCGTCGCGCGACATCGCCCCTCCAACAAGTGTGTAATCCGCGTCCGTCGGCGCAAGGGTCAGGTTCCCAACCAACTGAAAGTCGGCGTCGCGCACCGCATCCGTGTCATACAACACGCGGTCCCCGGCATCACTCGAGCTGGTGCGACGGAACGGCCGCCCGGCGGCGGCGCGCTTGAGCGTGCCTATGGACGCATCGAGGTAGTGGAGATCGGAAGACGACGTGCCGAAGACTGCCAGCAATCGTTCGCCATTGGCCGGCGTGGAGAACCAAGGACCCTCGGCAAGTGGAAACTCCGTGCTGGCTGCGGGCACCACCGAGACCAATTTCCCTGCGCTGACGTCGAAGTAGCTGATGCCATTGCGGGTTCCATCGCCGGTACCGATCCACGCACGGCCTTCATTCGTATTGGCAATGCCATTGCCGATAAGCGGATCGCCGCCGCCGACCTTCCCGTTGGCCGGAACAGTGATGTCGACATTCATGTAAGGAATCGCAACGCGCTGGACGAAGTCGGTGGTGCCGCGGATGGTCGCGGTCAGCCATACTCCATTCGGGTGGATGCCCACATCGAAAAGACCAGGCATTGGCAGTTCATCCATGCCGCAGCCGACGCTTACGCAGCGCAACTTCTGCAGCAGGCCGCGTTCCACATTCGCGGCGTAGACATCATGCGTTCTTGCGTCGATCACCGCACTTCGTTTTGTGCCAGCCGCTTCCAGCACGAAGTAGTCGTACTCTCGCGAAGGGACGACCTCCGCGCGCCCGCCCAGCGTCATCATGGACTGAGCATTCCCGATGCGGAAAGTCATTTCGCCCGGGACATCCGGGACAACGTCCAGCAGGAGTGCCTTGTCGCTCAGGCGAGCAACGCCTATAGACGTGCCCCCTGTGACCTGCACCCGTTCGTTGAGCCGGACCATGCCGTCGAAGTTGTGGCCGCGCACGACAACGCGCGTGGTGCGCCGTGCCACCAATATCATGGGCGTTATCGTCTCGATGGTTGGAAGTGCCTTTCGAACTCTGACGCCAACGACTGTTTCTGCCTCGCTGGTGCGGCTGGTCGTGAGCTGGATTTGCGCGGTCTGCTCAAAGTCATTGGGCATCGACGATATGTGCCCCCAGTCGAACTCGTACTCAAGACTTGTCCCGCTCGAGCCCTGACCGCGCGTGACCTTCACCCAGGAATCACGCGCTTTCGCCGACCAGGTGAATGGAGGGGAGCCCGTCGGTGCGTTGATGACTACGCTACCGAATAGCGGCTTGGACGGCTCTGTCTCGGCGGTCACCACGGTGAGCGGACTGTCTGGCCGCAATTTGTCCAGCACCTTGACGGTATAGGTGATTGTCAGCGGTGAACCAGACACCTGCTGCGCGCAGTTGGCGTCAGTACAGACAAGGAACAGGACCCGTCCCTCGTAGTCGCCCGGCACGAGATCCGCCCGTGGCTGAAGGCGGGCCGTCGCGGTCATGCCGCTCAGTGTCAACGGAATGTTCGGAGCAATCGCAGCACCTTCGGCGATCGCGGCCACATAAAGCTGCGTCGGGGGCGTACCCGTGCCGGTCGCAACCAGCATCTCGGACGGCGCAACCATCACTCCGGCGACAAACGTGAACGACACCGAGCTGCGGTCGAGCGTTACGCGAAATGCGGCGGGCGGGGTAGATGGCCCGGCCCCGACGGCCGGCGCACTGTCTCCCCCACCACCGCCGCAGGCCAGGAGCAACGCGGTCATGGCCGCCGCGCTCACGACATTCGACCACGACCGCTGCACGCGGCTCGTGCACTTCGCTGATTTCACGACTGCCCCCTCCGGCTCTGTATCCAGACTACCGCTCGTTGTGGCGGCTATGCGATCCGATATGGGTAGCGAAGGTATTGATTCGAGGACACGGACACAAGCGAAGTTGCAGAAACCCGACAACGACGGCACGGCAAGCCGATGACTGGCATCGGTTGCAACGCGCCAATTAAGAAACTTAAGGATCTACTTTGATCGTGCGCAGATTGTCACATTAGTGCCTGGCTGCGCGAAGTCGTTGCGCGCTTTCACCTGGAGATGGAGCGTAGCCCTACGCGCCAAAACCGCACGACTTACTTCGTAGACGTCTTCGCTTGTTTGCTGAGGCTCGCAGGTGTCGATGTCGAAGTACGTCCAATCGCGTTGCCCGTTAGCTTCGAGGGCCTCACGCGCGCGAGAAGTGAAAAGCAGCAGTTGGCCCCTTCAGCTCGAGAGCTGCAGCAATTCTTTGGCGATGAGCTCCGCGCACTTGGTCGTTGCCGCCTCCATGAGATTTTTCAGCATCACGGCCTTGTTCTCCAGCAGCTGATCGTATGTGGGCGGGTTTGCGTCGTCGCCCTGAACGGTGCTGCAAAGCGACTCGGCTGCAACCTCCCTGGTAGCCGCTTCGATGACACGCACGCGAGCAGAGTAGATGAGGCGATAGCCATTCCAATTGGTAGGGTAGTAACCAATCATCCAGTTGATGGTCTTCACGTCGAGGATGTAGTCGGCCCCCGGATACGCTGTCAGCAATGCCGCTATGTCATCACTGGTTGCGGCCGCTCCTGCCTTTGGCTGCACGACGACGATGGACCGCTTGGCCTGGGCAACCCGAAGCAACTGGTCGCCGATGCCCACCGCGGGGTCCGGAATATCGTTCTTCTTGATGATCTCGTTACCCTCCGAGATCATGGCCGCCGCTCCGATCAAGCCGAGAGCTGCCTTGCCCGGAGTCATGGCGCCAAAGTCCGCCGTTGCGTAACGCGTGACAGTGACAGTCTTGCTTTGGAGTCGCTCGGACGATTCCTTTGTCATCGGCTTGTGATTTACCGTGACGCAGCCGGAGAGCAAGAAGAAGGCGGTCGTTACGAGCCAGGCCGACATCTTCGCCCGCCCGCTGCGACGCGAGAAATTCTTGTCACTGTAGTTGACCATTTTCTCCCCGGGTTGTTGGCAGCTGACGCTTGTTCTGCGCCGCCTGAGCACTGAGTTCTTGTAGCAAAGCTAGCAGTGCTCAGCATCGAACGTCAACGGTGGAGCAAAGTTGACGCCCCTCAAGAAGCTCAAGTTTCCAGACCTAGTAGCTGCGCAACGGACGCGTGCGAACGAAATCGAGCCAATGCGCCGTCAACGGGTGCTGGAGCAGAACAATGAGCGGTAACGCAAGCCCCTGGCGAGCTTTGACGAACGTACAAGGAGCGCGACGAAATACGAGCGATCGCGCCTGATCGCCTGCGGCCTGAAACTCGACGACGCTGTGACCTGTTCGGGATTGAGTACGCAGGAGCGACGCACCGCCGACGCCAAGGAGCGCCCTCTCCAGACGGTAAGTCACGTCGGTTTCCACGAACTCCGCGCTTGCGCCGGGTACGTCTGTGCGCAACTGGATCTTCCCGCCAGAGAACGGTGACACAGCCCAGAATGGGCTCCTCCAACGGCTGACCCCAATCCAGCCACGATCGCGCCAACGCCGAACCAGTACCGGTGATGCCAACCTGCGCGAGCGACCAGTTGATGAACGAGGAGCACCAGGACGCCTTGTCGTCATATCCGGAGATACCGGCATGCTCGTGATACTCGCCAATTCGGGGATGGCTTGAACCATGCGGATGTACGCAGACACCAATCTCCGCGCGCGCGATCTCCAACCAGGGCGGTGCGTTCATCAACTACCGGACTCGTCACAGAAGCGAGCGGTTCTTCAATCTATCGCGAAGAGAGAGATCCGGGAAGCGCCCGGTTCGGACCCATTCGGCCCAGTGGAGCCACGGCCGGTCATGGCCGACTCAGGCATTACCCAGCGTCTTGGCGAGAAGTCGATTCTCATGCTCCTCGCCCTCCATGCGGAAGTACGTGAGGCCATAGTCCTCGTACTTTCGCCGAACATAGAACGCGATGGCCCGGTGATTGTGAACCCAAGGCGTGAGCCAGAGCACCGTCGACCCGTGCGTAAGGGCCGATGCTTCCGCAGCTGCAAGCAGTCGAGTACCAACGCCCCGCGCGGTGTAAGGTTCCTGCACATACAGCCGGAGTAGTTCCGTTTGGGGTCCGCCAGGGGCGAGCTCATGCATCGCGCCCAGCGTCAGTTGGGCGAACCCGATCAGGTGATCATCGTGGGCGGCAACCAGGATCCGCACTGCCGGGTCGGACAAAGCGGTCGTGAACTGCGCCTGCGAGTACGTGGAAGTCACCTCTCGCGCGAGAACCGGACGTATGCCGTCGGTGGCATAGGTGTCGAGGAACACCTGCATCGCGAGCACGGACAAAGTCAGATCGTCGCTGCTTCGCGCATCACGAATCTCGATCTGTTCGCTCGAGTTCGGCCCGACGCTCTCATTGAGACCGATGGTGCATCCGAACGGGTCTACCAGCATGGCCACACGAGCGCCGAATACCGTGACGCGTGGGCCTCGATGCAATGCAGCCCCCTTCCCGACAAGCATGCTCACGGCGTGGTTGAGATCAGTCACCTCCCAGTAGACCGTTGTTCCCCCGACCCCACCGGGGCACTTCGCATCAGCGGGATGAAAGCCTATGAGCTGTCTTCCAGCGCGAATGAAAGCGTATCGGTCGTTCTCGTACTCGACGGAAGCGTTGACGATCTCGGCGTACCAGCGCGCAGCTGCCGCAATGTCCGGGACAAACAGAACAACCGACTCGATGTTTGTCAGCATCCAAGGCTTCGAAAACTTCAGCGTTGAGGTGATTCTGCCGCCCCGGAAGCTGGATCGCAATTGGCCGATTCGAGTCCTGAGATGGTCACCCTGCTTCGTCAGGCAGGTTGTCGATGGGCAGAGGCTCCAACGCATCGACTGGTGAAAAACTGAAGATGCGGCCGAGGAAATACAACTCCGCTTCGAGTGCGCGGGCAATGTTGCGCGCGTCGCGAAAACCGTGCTGCTCGCCCTTGAACTCGATGTATGCCACCGGCTGGCCGCGCGCGCGCATAGCTTCCACTATGCGACGACTCTGCTCGGGCGGCACCGCCTTGTCCTCGTCACCCTGGAACGTGATGAGCGCAGCGTCCATGCTTTCCAGGTGGTGGATCGGGCTGCGGGCGCGATAGACCGCGCGGCCCTCGGGCAGCGGCGCCACCAGCGTGTCCAGATAGCGGCTCTCGAACTTGTGCGTGTCGGCGGCGAGCATCTCGAGGTCGGCCACGCCGAAGTAGTTGATGCCCACCGCGAAGCGCCGCGTAAAGGCGAGGCCGGCGAGCACCGTGAAGCCGCCGGCACTTCCGCCGCGGATCGCCACGCGTGTGCCATCCGCGCGGCCACTCGCAGCGAGGAAGTCGACCGCGGCTACGGCATCCTGCAGGTCGACCACGCCCCACTGCCCGCGCAGGCGCTCCCTGTACGCACGGCCGAAGCCAGTGGAGCCTCCGTAGTTCACGTTGACCACCGCAAAGCCGCGCGTGGTCCAGTACTGGATGGGCAGCGACAGCGCGCGCGTGGCATTGGACGTCGGCCCGCCGTGCAGCAGCACGATGAGCGGCGGCCGCACGCCGGCCGGCCCGGTGAAGTGCGGGTTGCACGGCGGGTGGAAGAACGCGTGTGACTGCCGCGACGCGCCCTCCCGTCCAGGCGCCGTCGGAAAGGCGATTGGCTCCCCACGCGACACGAACTCCGATGCCAGCAGAACCGGGCCTGCGCGACGCACCATACGATAGGCGCCGTTGGCGAGATCGAACGTGATGAGTGCGCTGGGCCCGTCCGGCGACGAGGCAACCGCAAAGCCAGTGCGCGCGTCGAGGACACCCACGGAATCGAAAGCAACGAAGGGCAGCACGAGCCAGCGTACAACGCCGGTCGCCAACTCGACGATGCCGAGCCGATGATCGCCTCCCGCGTTCGCGCGCACCAGCGCGCGGCCATCGCCGGTGAGTGCGTAGGTCGTGAGTCCGAGCACCCAGAGCGGGCCGCCGAGTTCCGCATCGTCGAGAGCGAGCACGCAGGTCGTGCGGCCCTCGCGCCAGCGATACAGACCCCAGGTCCCCATGCGATCGGACAGAAAGCACAGGCTGCCGTCAGCGTCCCACGCCGGCTCCAGCACGGACTCGCCGCCGGCCTCGCCCGCAACAACCACCTGATCGACGAGCCCGGCGCTGGTGATGCGACCCACCACTATGCGCGTGTCGTCCCATGGCATGTTCGGGTGGTCCCAGGCCATGAACGCGAGCCTGCCATCGCCGCTTGGGCGTGGATGCGCCACGAAATCGCTCGAGGCGAACAGCACTCGGCCGGCAGACGGCGCGCGCGGATCGAGCGCGACAATGGTGTTGACCGCTTCGCCGAGCCCGGTGTGATCCTCGCGCACGAAGTAGACGACACCGGACGCATCACTCGCACCATCGGCATAGCGGTAACCGGTGGGCGTCAGCGCCTTGCCGCCAGGGACTGCATACAGTTGCTGATCATCGAAGCGACTGGCGAGCACCAAGGGCCCCGCCGCCACATACGGCCGCCCGCCGTACTCATGCACGCGCGTGCGCGCGTTGAACGGTGCGGGCGTGAGATCCGACGGTTCTCCCCCGGGCTCCGCGCACATGAGGACGTTGCGCCCCCGCTCGGCGGGCCGCGCTTCGACCCAATACAGCCGGCCCTCCAGCGCGGTGACGTACGACAGGCCCAGTGCAGCCGATCCGAGTGTGGCTGCACTCAGCGGCGATGACCAGGCGCCGTGGGGCCCGATGGCAGGTGAGGACAATGCAGTGGACATCGAGTTGGGCGTAAGGATCGACGAGGTACCTCAGGCGCCGCTTCGTGCGCCTGCAAACGACAACCGCCTGTCCGTCAGCGCGGGCCAGCGCGTGACGGGCTGCAACAATGAAGATCGATCCTGCACAACGATCTCGACGCTGAATCCTCGCCGGTGCAGCACATGAGAACTCGCCGGGAAGATCCGCCATTGCCTGCGCCAGGCGCGACGGAAGACGCCCGCTCGTGGCCGTGACGACTATCGGAGAGAGTGCGCCACCAGTCCGTCCTGCAGGCAAGCAG
Source organism: Burkholderiaceae bacterium (assembly GCA_044225415.1). Classification (GTDB taxonomy): domain Bacteria; phylum Pseudomonadota; class Gammaproteobacteria; order Burkholderiales; family Burkholderiaceae_F; genus JALORV01. The sequence continues at coordinate 16,172 of JBGAIO010000007.1, forward strand.
CCCCGGCAATTCCGGCTCATCCTGCTTGAACGAGGCCCAATACTCGGCCATCCATCCGCGGCGCCAGACGACGTGAACGTCTTGCACTGCGGGCAGCCGCTGCTTCCTCGCTGGACTCGCGGCGGGTAAGGACATCCGAAGACTACTCACACCACCGACGGCTCCGGCTCCAGCGCCACGCCGAACTGCTGCTGCACGCGCTGCTGCACTTCCTGCGCCAGCGCAAGCAGTTGCGCGCCCGTGGCGCCGCCGCGATTGACCAGCACCAGCGCCTGCTTCTCGTAGATGGCCGCGGCGCCGCGTGTCGCACCCTTCAATCCGGTCGCTTCGATCAGCCACCCGGCTGCGAGCTTGCAGCGTCCGCCGCCGATGTCGTAGCTCACCAGTGACGGAAAGCGACCGCGCAGTGCATCGCGCTGTACGCGCGGCACAATTGGATTCTTGAAGAAGCTGCCGGCGTTGCCGACAATGGCCGGATCGGGCAGCTTGCGGCGCCGGATCGCGACCACCGCATCGAAGACGTTGAGCGGTTGTGGACGCTCGATGCCGCGGGCGGCGAGTTCGGTCGCCAGTTCCGCATAGCCGACCACCGGCTGCCACGTGCGCGGCAACGCCAGCGTGACGGCCAGCACAATGTAGCGGCCAGGCTCCTGCTTGAACACGCTGTCACGGTAGCCGAAGCGGCAGTCTTCGATGGTCAGCGTCACGGCTTCGTGTTTGCGGGCGTCCCATGCTTCGGCGGACGCGAAGCGCTCGGCGAGTTCCACGCCGTAGGCACCGATGTTCTGGATCGGCGCAGCGCCCGCGCTGCCGGGAATCAGCGCGAGGTTCTCCAGCCCCGGCAGCCCCTGCGCCAGCAGCCGCTCGACCAGGCCATGCCAGTTCTCGCCGGCACCGACGCGGACATGCACTGCGTCCTCGGCCTGCAGGATCTCCACGCCGGGTATCGACATCAGCAGCACCAGGCCGTCGAAGTCGCGCGTGAACAGGATATTGCTGCCGCCGCCGAGGACCAGGCGCGGCACGTCACGCCAGCGCGCGTCGCCGAGGAGCTCGGTCAGGTCGCCAGCCGATGCGATGCGCGCGAGATGCGCGGCGCGCGCCGCCACGCCGAAGGTGTTGTACGGCTGCAGCGAGACGTCGGATTCAATGACGGGCATGCGAATATTGTAGGGGCACGTACACTGCCTGCCGTCTCTAACGGAGTTCCTCATGCCTTCGTTCGACGCTGTCTGCAAGCCCAACATGGTCGAAGTGCGCAACGCGCTCGATCAGTCCAACAAGGAGATCGCCAACCGCTTCGACTTCAAGGGGTCGGACGCGCGCATCGAGCTGAAGGAATTCCAGATGACCGCCTTCGCAGACGACGAGTTCAAGCTCGGCCAGGTGCGCGACGTGCTGACCGCCAAGCTCGCCAAGCGCGGCGTCGACGTGCGCCTGCTGGAGATCGGCAAACCGGAAAAGATCGGCGGCGACAAGCAGAAGCAATCCATCACCATCCGCAACGGCATCGACAGCAAGCTCGCCAAGGAGATGGTCGCGCACGTGAAGGAGAGCAGGCTCAAGGTCACGGCGAGCATCCAGGGCGACACGGTGCGCATCGCGGGCGCGAAGAAGGACACGTTGCAGGAAGCCATCGCGCTGCTGCGCGCGAAAGTGACCGACGTGCCGCTGACCTTCGAGAATTTCCGCGATTGACGGGTCACTTCGCCGTGCGGCGACCTGGGCTGCTGATCTACGACGAGCGCAGAATGGCGACGCGGTCGAGCAATGCCGCCGCTGCAAGAACCAGACGTAGAACGCGACCGGTGGCGGAATGTACACAGGCACTGCTACCATGAATCCGCCTGTCGTTGTGCCACGCTTAACCTGAAGACATGATGCCTGCCTGGAAGACTCTGCTGCTTGCCGCCGTACTCGCCAGCCTCTCGACCGCCTGCGGCACACCGGCTCAACGGTCTGCAGCCAATGCGGACGGCGAGGTGTGCGAACGCGAAGCCACGACCGGATCAATCCGCGTCACCCGGTCTTGCCGCACCGAGGAGCAGGTCAAGCGTGATCATGAAAGTGCCCAGGACGCGATCGGCACGATGAAGCGGCAGACCTCGGGCGCCATGGGCCCTTCGCCCGGCACCTGATCAGCGCCGGCCCGCGTCCCGCACGCCCTGCAGCCAGCGATCGTAGAGCCGCTGCGCCACGCGCAGCATGCGCGCCGTCCGCCCTTCAAGCTGCTGCAGCATCTGCGCCGGCGTCTGTACCGCCGGTCCGCCGGTGCGCAGCCGTTCCGCGTCGCCCTCTTCGGCGGCCTTCGGATCGTCGACCCAGCGCCGCACGAGTTCCGGCGTCATCTCGATGTGGAACTGCATGCCGACGTGCGCGAAACCGTCGCGCGGGATGATATAGGCCTGGTTGGCGCACCACGCGCTGCTCAGCAGGCGCCGCGCATCCGGCGGCAGGTCGAACCCATCCGAGTGCCACTGGAAGAACTCGACCGCGCCAACGTCGTCGCCCAGCCACTCGTGCGCGAGCGCGGCATCGGTCACATCGACGCGGCCCCAGCCCATCTCGAGGTGCGGAGCGCGCCGCACGTCGCCGCCCAGTGCGCGCGCCAGCAGTTGCCCGCCAAGACAGTGACCGATGACCGGCACTCCGCGCGCATCGGCATCGCGCAGCAGCGCGAGCTCGGGTTCGAGCCACGTCGGCGCAGCCGCCGGATCACGATCGGTCGCCACGCTCATGTTGCCGCCCAGCGTGCACAGTCCGGCCACCTCCGCCGCATTCGCGGGCAGCGCGTCGCCGGCGTACATCCGCACGATTTCAAAGGACCGGCCGCGCAGCTCGAGGTACTGCGCGAAGTTGCCGGGGGCGACGTCGGCCTCGTGCTGGATGATGACGATCTTCTTCACTGCACTGCCCACGCGGCGCGGGCGTCAGAGTTCAGCCGACGCGCGAGCGGCGCAGCTGCGAGGCCTCGAGCAGCGCACTGAAGCGCTGGCGTACCGACGCGCCGATGCCGGCCGCGTCGAGGCCGCATTGCTTCAGCAGCAGCGCCGGATCGCCGTGATCGACGAACTGGTCCGGCAGGCCGAGCTGCAACACGGGGATCGACACCCCTTCCGCGGCCAGCGCCTCGAGCACGGCGCTGCCCGCGCCGCCCATGACGACGTTCTCCTCGATCGTCACCAGCGCATCGTGGGTGCGGGCGAGTTCGACGACCAGCGCGGCATCGAGCGGCTTGACGAACCGCATGTTCGCGACGGTCGCGTCGAGTTCTTCGGCCGCCGTCAGCGCCGGCGTCAGCATCGAGCCGAAGGCCAGCAGCGCGATGCGCCGGCCCTGGCGGCGCACCTCTCCGCGGCCGATGGGCAGCGACTGCGCCTCGTGTTCGATCACCGCGCCCGGTCCCGTGCCGCGCGGATAGCGCACCGCCGCCGGCACGCCGCAGTCGAGCGCCGTGTCGAGCATGCGGCGGCATTCGTTCTCGTCGGACGGCGTCATCACGATCATGTTCGGGACGCAGCGCAGGTACGACAGGTCGAATGCACCGTGATGCGTGGCTCCGTCGGAGCCGACCAGCCCGCCCCGGTCCAGCGCGAACACCACCGGCAGGTTCTGCAGCGCCACGTCGTGGATCAGCTGGTCGTAGGCACGCTGCAGGAACGTGGAGTAGATCGCGACCACCGGCTTCATGCCGTCGCAGGCCAGGCCGGCGGCAAAGGTCACCGCGTGCTGCTCGGCGATGCCGACATCGAAATAGCGATCCGGGAATTCCTGCTCGAAACGCACGAGGCCCGAGCCCTCGCGCATCGCCGGCGTGATGCCGACGACGCGCGTATCGCGCGCCGCCGCATCGACCAGCCAGTCGCCGAAGACCTGCGTGTAGGCGGGCTTGCTCGCCGCCGCCGGCTTGATGCCGACCTGCGGATCGAACTTGCCGGGGCCGTGATACAGCACGGGATCGGCCTCTGCGAGCTTGTAGCCCTGCCCCTTGCGGGTGACCACGTGCAGGAACTGCGGACCTTGCAGCTCCTTCAGGTTCTGCAATGTCGGGATCAGCGAATCCAGATCGTGGCCGTCGATGGGGCCGATGTAGTTGAGGCCGAACTCCTCGAACATCGTGCCGGGCACGACCATGCCCTTCGCGTGTTCCTCGAGCTTCTTCGCCAGCTCGAACACCGGCGGAAAGTTCTTCAGCACCTGCTTGCCGGCCTGCTTCGCCGCCGCGTAGAAGCGGCCGCTCATCAGTCGCGCCAGGTGGCGGTTCAGGCCGCCCACGGCCGGCGAGATCGACATGTCATTGTCGTTCAGCACCACCAGCAGCCGGATCCTGTCGGTGACACCCGCGTTGTTCAGCGCCTCGAAGGCCATGCCGGCGCTCATCGCGCCGTCGCCGATCACGGCGATCGCGTGGCGGTCGTTGCCCTGGTTGCGCGCAGCGACCGCCATGCCCAGCGCAGCCGAGATCGACGTCGACGAATGCGCGGTGCCGAAGGTGTCGTATTCGCTCTCCGAGCGGCGCGGAAAGCCCGACATGCCGCCCAGCTGGCGCAGCCGCGCCATGCCCGCGCGCCGGCCGGTGAGGATCTTGTGCGGATAGGTCTGGTGTCCGACGTCCCACACGATCCGGTCGTCAGGCGTGTCGAACACGTAGTGGAGCGCGATCGTCAGTTCCACCGTGCCGAGGTTGGAGCTCAGATGGCCGCCGGTGCGCGACACCGATTCGACCACGAAGGCGCGCAGTTCGCCGGCCAGCGCGTGCAGCTGCGCACGGTCGAGCCGGCGCAGGTCGGCGGGCGATTCGATGCGCGCCAGCAGTGAGTCGTCGGGCAGCACCATGGCTGCGCGGGTGTCCATCATCAGTGCTTTCGGCAAACGATGAGATCGGCCAGTTCGCGCAGCCGGCTGGCGCGCGGCCCGACACCGGCGAGCACTTCCAGTGCCTGCGCGCGCAGCCGCAGGCTGAATGCGCGGGCGGCTTCCAGGCCCATGGTCGACACGTAGGTGGGCTTGGCGGCAGCGGCGTCCTTGCCCGCCGTCTTGCCCAGCGCCTCGGTGCTGGCCTCGACGTCGAGCACGTCATCGACCACCTGGAAAGCGAGCCCGATCGCGTCGCCGTAGCGGCCGAGCGCCTCGCGCGTGCTTTCGGTCAGCATCGCGGCCTGTCCGGACAGCGCACCCATCAGCACCGACGCGCGCAGCAGCGCGCCGGTCTTCATCCGGTGCAGGCGCTCGAGCGCAGGCAGTGCCAGCACCTGGCCGACCGCTGCGAGATCGATCGCCTGTCCTCCGCACATGCCCTGCGTGCCCACGGCGTGCGCCAGCTCGCGCATCAGCGAGGCGGTCTGCGTGGCCGGCAGCGCACCGTCGGCGATGACCTTGAAGGCCTCGGCCTGCAACGCATCGCCGGCCAGCATGGCCGTGGCCTCATCAAAGGCGACGTGCACCGTCGGCTTGCCACGGCGCAGTACGTCGTCGTCCATGCACGGCAGGTCGTCGTGCACCAGCGAGTACGCATGCACGTATTCGACCGCGAGCGCGGCGCGGTCGAGCGCTTCGGGGTCGGCGGAGGTCACTTCACCGGCAGCGTAGACCAGCAGAGGGCGCACGCGCTTGCCACCGCCGAGCACCGCATAGCGCATCGCGGCATGCAGGCGCTGCGGCGACAGGTCTGCGGTCGGCAGCATCGCGTCGGCCGCCGCCTCGAAGCGCTCCCCGGCAACGCTCACCCACTGCGCGAAAGCCTCGGACGACGACACGCAGGGCGCGACGGCCGCCGCGGAGTTCATGATTCGGTGCCCCGCAGCGCGGCGCTGTCGAGCGGCTTCAGCAGTTCGCCTTCGAGTTGCCGGATGTCGAGTTCCGCCTGCGCGAGCTTCGCCTGGCACAGCCGCGCGAGTTCCGCGCCGCGCTTGTAGGCCGCGATCGATTCGTCGAGCGTCAGTTCGCCCGACTCCATGCGCCGCACGAGCCCGTCGAGCTCATCGAGCGCCTGTTCGAACGTGGGGGTGCCGGCAGGTTTGGCGGAAGGCATCGGCAGCAATTCTAGCGGTGTCAGGTCTTGCCTCTTGCCGGGGGCCAAAGGCAAGACCCGACCCCACGTAACATCGGGCCATGAGCGCGCTGTGGATGCTGGTCGCGGCCGTGCTGTTCGCGGTGATGGGCGCGATGGTGAAGCTCGCGCTGGCCCGCTACGGCACCATGGAGATCGTGTTCTACCGGTCGCTGTTCGGTGTCGTCAGCATCTACCTGTTCGTGCGGTGGCGCCGGCATTCGCTGGCGACGTCGGTCGCGCTGACGCATCTCGGACGGGGCGTCGTGGGCACGGCGGCGCTGGCGCTGTGGTTCTACGCGACCAGTGCGCTGCCGCTGGGCACGGCCCTGACGCTGAACTACACATCGCCGCTGTTCCTGGCGGCGTTCATGGTGACAGCGTCGCTGCGTGCGCACGAGCGCATCGACTGGATCCTCGTTGCAGCGGTGATCGTGGGCTTCATCGGCATCGTGCTGCTGCTGCGTCCGACCGTGGCGGGAGACCAGACGGTGGCCGCCGCCGCGGGGCTGGTGTCGGGCGTGCTGTCGGCGATGGCCTACTGGTACGTGCGCACGCTGGGCAAGCTGGGCGAACCCGAGTGGCGCACGGTGTTCTACTTCACGTTGTCCGGCGTGGTGCTGGGACTGGTCGTCACGTTGTTCCAGGGCTTCTCGACGCACGACGCGCGCGGCGTGTGGCTGCTGCTCGGGGTGGGCATCACCGCCACGCTGGCGCAGCTCGCAATGACGCGGGCCTACGCATTCGGCCACACGCTGGTCGTCGCGAACCTGCAGTTCGTCGCGGTGGTGGTGGCGTCGCTGCTGGGCATCGCGATCTTCGGCGATCACATACCGCTGGCAGGCTGGCTCGGCATCGCCACGATCATTCTCAGCGGCGTGTGGTCGACCGTGCTGATCGCACGGCAGCCCGTCGCCGCCGGGCCCCTGTCAAAGCATGATTCACACTGAACGAAAGAGGAACGCAATGCCGTACAACACGCTCATCGCCGCAGACACGCTGCGGCAGCACCTGGGCGACCCGCAGTGGAAAGTCTTCGACGTGCGCCACGACCTGATGGACACCGCCGCCGGCGCGCGTGCGTACGCGGCCGGCCACGTGCCGGGCGCGCAGTTCGCCGGCATCGACCACGACCTGTCGGGCGCGAAGGACGGCAGCAACGGCCGGCATCCGTTGCCGCAGCGCGCGGCGCTGATCGAGCGCTTCCGCGCGTGGGGCATCGGCCACGACACTCAGATCGTCGCATACGACGCGCAGGGCGGGCAGTTTGCGGGGCGACTGTGGTGGCTGGCTCGCTGGCTGGGTCACGCGTCCGTCGCGGTGCTCGACGGCGGCTGGCCGGCGTGGCAGGCCGCAGGCGGACCCGTCGATACGACAGTGCCGGCGCCGGCGCGCTCGGACTTCAACGACCGGCCGAGCCGGGTGCGCTTGATCGCGGCGGCCGACGTGCTGGCCGCGCTCGGCGACGACACCCGCCTGCTGCTCGACGCGCGCATGCCCGAGCGCTACCGCGGCGAGCAGGAACCGATCGATCCGGTGGCCGGCCACATCCCCGGCGCCGTGAACCGGCCCTGGGCGCACAACCTGCAGCCGGACCAGCGCTTCAAGTCGCCGGCACAGTTGCGCGCGGAGTTCGACGCGTTGCTCGGTACGCACTCGCCCGCCGACGTGACCCATCAGTGCGGTTCGGGCGTCACCGCCTGTCACAACGTGCTGGCGATGGAAGTCGCGGGACTGCCCGGTGCCGCGCTGTACGCGGGTTCGTGGAGCGAGTGGATCGCCGACCGGTCGCGGCCGGTAACGACGGGCGCAAAGCCGTAGTCGCTCTTCGTCATCCCCGCGGAACCGGGACTCACTGTCAGGCGCCCTGCAGCGCGCCGACGAACGTCAGAATGGATTCCCGCTTGCGCGGGAATGACAACCTAGCGTGCGCCTGCGCTCAGTGCGCGTTGAATGCGCCGGTCGCCACCGCGGCAATCGCCACGCCGAGCAGCACGAAGCCCACGTCGGGCAGCGACTGCATCAGCGACGAACGCCGCATCATCTCGGGCAGCAGGTCCGACAGCGCGATGTAGATGAAGCTCGCGGCGGCGACCATCAGCATGTACGGCAGCAGCGTTTGCGTGGAATCGAGCACGAAGTAGCCGACCACGCCGCCCAGCACCGCTGCCATGCCCGACAGCAGGTTGAAGATGAACGCGCGGCGGCGCGTATAGCCGGCATTCAGCAGGATCATGAAGTCGCCGACTTCGTGCGGAATCTCGTGCGCCATCACCGCGAGCGTCGCCAGCAGGCCCAGTTGCCAGTCGACGAGGAAGGCGCCCGCGATGACCGCGCCGTCAGCGAAGTTGACGATACATCGCCGACCAGGATCAGCAGGCCGCCCGCGCCGCGCTTCGTGTGCATCGTGGCCGTGGGCGTGGTGATGGTGGTCGCCTTCGTGGTGATGCGTGTGGTGGATCAGCGCGAGCTTTTCCAGCAGGAAGAACGCCAGGATGCCGGCCAGCAGCGTCCAGCCGAGCGCATGCGCGTCGGCGCCGCTCTCGAAGGCCTCCGGAACCAGGTGCGTGATCGCGGTGGCGAGCAGCAATCCAGCCGACACCGGCACCAGGCGGTCCACCAGCTTGCCGAGGTAGCGGAAGCTCAGCAGCGCCGCGAGCGCGATCGACAGCACGGTGGACAGCAGGTTGGCGAGGACGATGACGGCGAGCGTGCTCATCGGTGCGCGATGCAATGCAAAGGGGGCGCGGTATCGCGCCCCCTGATGGATGTCAGTGCAGCCAGCGTAACAGGCGTGTCAAGCCCCCCGCACCGCAGGCGGCAGTCGCTACTTCAGGTACTGCGCGAACCACGCCGTCAGCCGCTTCCAGCCATCTTCCGCGGCCTCCTTGCGGTAGGACGGCCGATAGTCGGCGTGGAACGCGTGCGGCGTGTCGGGGTAGATGACGATCTGGCTGCGCGTGTTGCCGGCCGCCTTCAGCGCGGCTTCGAACTTCTGCACGCCGTCGACGGGAATGCCGGTATCGGCTGCGCCGTAGAGGCCGAGGATCGGCGCCTTGATGCTGCCGACCACGTCGATCGCCGGCTTGTCGCCCGGCACGCGCGCCGCGGTCACGCCGCCGTACCACGCCACGCCGGCGGCCAGGTTCGGATTGTGCGCGGCATACATCCACACGACGCGCCCACCCCAGCAGAAGCCGGTGATGCCGAGCTTGCCGCCACCGCCGTTCTTCGCGGCCCACGCGACCGTCGCGTCGAGGTCGGCATTGACCTGCGCGTCGGTCACCTTGGGCACCACGTTGGCGAGGATGTCGGCGATCGGCATCTTCGACACGTCACCCTGCCGCGCATACAGTTCGGGCGCAATGGCCAGATAGCCCTGCTTGGCCAGCCGCCGGGTCACGTCGCGGATGTGCTCGTGCACGCCGAAGATCTCCTGGATCACCAGCACCACCGGCAGCCCCGTCTTGCCGGCGGGCTGCGCCCGATACGCGGGCATGAAGCCATCGGCGGTGGGGATCTTCACCTCGCCGGCCGTGAGGCCGTCGGTGTCGGTCGTGATCATGGTCTGCGCCTGCACCGGCAGCACCGCGGCAGCGAAGCCTGCGCCGAGCGAGGTGACGACGAAGCCGCGGCGGCTCACGGTCAGCGGCGGCAGCAGGCTGTCCAGTCCGCCAGCCCCGGTAACGCCCGGCGCGTCGACATCGGCAGACAACATGGGATCGCGCTCGCTCATCACAGGGCTCCGGAGGAATTGGACGGGGCGTCAGTCTAGCCACCGGCCGGGCAAGGAGTGCGCCCGGAGTTTCCCGGGCGGGCACGCGAAGCCGGTATTACGAGACGAACACGTCGGCCGCCATCGTGCGCACGTGCGGGGCGACGCGCACGCCGCGCAGATCCATCTGCGCCAGCACCTGCTCGCGCACGTCGATGCCCGGCGCGACCTCGGTCAGCACCAGTCCGTCGGCGGTCACGTCGAACACCGCGCGCTCGGTGACGATCTTCGCGCGTTGGCCGCGATCGGCGACATTCTTCATCAGCGGATAGGTGATGTGGTCGGCCTGCTGCACGAACTTGCGTACCTTGCCTTCGCGGACGATCTTCAGCCTGCCGTCCTCCACCGTCGTCTCCAGCCCGCCGGTGGTGAAGGTGCCGGTGAACACCAGGTCGGTCGCGTTGTAGGCGATGTCGATGAAGCCGCCGGCGCCCGGATTGGCCACGCCGAACTTCGACACGTTGACGTTGCCCTGCGCGTCGTACTGCGCGAAGGCCAGCGCCGCGAAGGGGCAGCCGCCGCCGTCGATGAAGTCGAACTGCGTGACGCCGTCGAGCACCGCCTCCGGATACTTGTTGGCGGAGAACTGCCACCCGCTCATCACCAGGCCGCCGAAGGGGCCGTGCTCGGTGGTGAAGGGAAAGCGGCGGTGACGCCCGTCGGCCATCTCGCCTTCCTCGAGCAGCACCGTCGGCGCGTCCGACGATGCGCCGAAGCCGAAGATCGACGTGACGCCCGGTTGCACCTCGCGCGCCGCGCGCCGCGCGATGATCTTGTCGGGGCCGAAGGGCAACCGATCGTGCGGACGACCATCCCATTGCTGGCCGCCGAGATAGGCACGATCGAAGGGCGTATCGGTGGTCATCATCTGCTCGGGATCGACGACGACCTTGTCGACCAGCACGCCCGGCACGCGGCACTGGCCCGCGGGCCGCTCGCCGCGCGCGACCACGCGCCGCACCTGCGCGACCACCGTGCCGCCGCAGGCCTTCACCGCCAGCGCGATCTGCAGCGACGACGACTGGATCGGTTCGTCCTCGAAGGACAGGTTGCCGAACTCGTCGCTGCTGGAGGCGCGGATGAAACCGACGTTCAGCGGGAAGGTCGGGTAGTAGAGCCAGGTCTCGCCGGCGAACTCGACGCGATGGATCAGTTCCTCCGTCGCGCGCGCGGTGAAGCGCCCGCCGCCGTGCTTCGGATCGGCATAGGTGTCGAGGCCGATGCGCGTCAGGTAGCCCGGGCCGCGCCGCGCGACTTCGCGCAGCCAGTGCATGCTGGCGCCGATCGGCCAGCTGTAGGCCTCGATGCGGTTCTCGCGGATCAGCCGCATCAGTTCGGGCCGCTGGCCGGTGACGGGATGCGTCGGGTTGATGTACGAGCCCGACACGATGCGCTTCATCAGCCCTTCGATGGCGACGTGGTCCATGCCGCGGATGCCCTCCGCGTCGCCCGTGCCGCACGGGAAGTAGAACGTGCAGTCGCGCGGTTCGGCACTGTCGCGGAAGCGCTGTGCGAGCGCGGCGAGCAGCCTGTCGGGAACGATCCAGCCGATGACGCCGACCGTGGCGACGGTGTCACCGGACTTCACGACGGCCGCCGCGTCCTCGAAGCTGCAGACTTTGGTAGCCGCTGCCACAGCGCTCATACCTTCACCCCGAACCTGCGCAGCGTGGCCTGCGCCACCGGATGACGGCAGTCCTCGCGGAACAGGCGCGACGCCAGCAGGTCGCCGCCTTCGCCGTCGCGCGCGGACCTGGTCGCGAAGTAGAGCTTCGTCGAGGCCACGGCGACGGCCGGCAGCTTCGCGAGACCTGCGCCGAGTTCGAGCGCGCGGGCGAGCGCCTGGCCGTCGTCGACCACGTAGTCGGCCACGCCAACGCGCACGGCCGCGTCCCCATCGAAGGGCGCACCGCCCCACACGAGTTGTCGCGCGCGCGTGAGTCCCACGCGGTTGACCAGCGTTTCCAGGCCCCACGGCGGAATCCAGCCGATCTCCACCTCTGGCAGGTTCCAGCGCACGGCCAGTCCGGTGACCACGATGTCGCAGGACGCGGCCAGCACGAAACCGCCGCCGAGCGCGAAGCCCTCCACCGCCGCGATCACCGGCTTGCGCAGCGTGGCGATCTCGCGGCAGAACGCGGCCGTGCGCGCCTCGTGCTCGCACATCGCGTCGAGCGACATGCTGCCCAGTTCCTTCAGGTCGCTGCCCGCGCAGAAACCCGGGGCCGCGCCGGTCAGCACGGTCGCGGCGATCGCATCGTCTTCATCGTGCCGGCGCAGCGTCGTCTGCAGCTGCGCGACCAGCGCATCGCCCAGCGCATTGCGCCGCTTCGGGCGGTTGATGCGCGCAACGGCGACAGCGCCGCGCCGTTCGATCTCGAGTTCGCTCGCGTTCAGCTCATCGTTCACAGCTCGACTCCGTCCTGCTTCAGCAGCGTGCGCACGTCCGCCGCGCGGCGGTCGCGCACGCCGAGGTTCTCCTGCAGCGCCAGCGCGGCGGCGTGTCCGATCGCCTGGCCGTAGCCGAAGCACTGCGCCGTCACGCGCGCCGACGCCATCGCCTCGTGCTCGGCCGACAGGCAGCGGCCGGCCGCGAGCACGCCCTCGCCCCGCTGCGGGATCAGGCAGCCCAGCGGGATTTCGTACCAGTCGTCGTACAGCCACGACAGCCGCGGCCTGGTGCCGCTGTGCAGTTCGATCGGCCACGGCGAGCGCGCGATCGCATCGGGCGTCTTGCGCCCCTGCACCACCCAGTCGTTGCTGATGCGCCCGGTGCCGACGATCTGCCGCGTCTGGCGCACGCCGACCTGCACGCCGGTGTCGTTGACGTAGGCGTTCTCGCAACCGACCAGCGTCTCGCGGTAGAAGGCCTCGTACTGTCGCACCTGCTTGCGGCCTTCGAACTCCGCTTCCGTCAGGTCGGCGGCGATCAGCGGATGCAACTCGCGGCCGTCGCGGCCCACCACGCGCGTCGAGTTGCACAGCAGTTCGTTCGGCCGCGGCGTCGGGAACAGGAAGATCTTGGCGCGCGGCAGCTTGAGCCGGCCCGCCGCGTTGGCGTCGGCGATGGCCTTCATCACGCGCTCGGGCAGGATCGAGTCATCGCCGTATTCCGCGAGGAAGCGCGCGACGTCCACGCCGGCCATGCGGAAGATCATCGTCGGGTTCTGCACCTTGCCGTTGTCGCCGACGGTGAAGTCGAGGCCCGCCATCGCGATGACGTCGGCATCGCCGGAGGCGTCGATGACGATGCGTGCGCGCACGTCGAGCGGCCCCTGCTTCGTGTACGCGTGCACGCCCGCCACGCGCTCGCCGCCTTCCACGTGCACGCCGGTCACGGTCGCGTGCAGCAGCACGTGCACGCCCGCGGCCGCCAGCAGGTCGTCGGCGCTCTCGCGCCACGCCAGCGGGTCGTGCACCAGCGTGTAGGTGTCGCCGTAGCGCACCGGCTGCGTCAGGCCGTTGCGCCGGTTCATCGTCGCGATGAAGCGGTCGACGAAGCCGGTGACGATCTTCTCCGGCTTGCCCACCGCGCCAGGCCGCGCGAGATACAGGCCGCAGACCGTACCCGACAGGCCCGCGACGGCGGCGCCGCCACAGAAGCCGTAGCGCTCCAGCAGCGTGACTTTCAGTCCGTGGCTCGCCGCGGTACAGGCAGCGGCGATGCCGGCCGCGCCGCCGCCGACGACCAGCACGTCGGTGTCGATGCGCAGTGCGCTGCGGCGATCAATGGCAGTCATTGCGCTCTCACTTGCCGAGCATCGTGCGCGGCAGCCACATCGCGATGTCCGGGAACATGCAGACGATCACCAGCGCCAGCACCTGCAGTCCCATGTAAGGCCACACCGAGCGGAAGATGTCGGTGATGGATATATCCGCCGGCGCCGCGCCCTTCAGGTAGAACGCGGCCGGTCCGAACGGCGGCGAGATGTAGCTGATCTGCATGTTCATGCAGAAGATCACGCCGATGAAGATCGGGTCGAAGCCCAGCGCCACCAGCACCGGAACGAAGATCGGCGCGGTCAGCAGCAGGATGCCGATCCAGTCGATGATGCAGCCCAGCGCGATCCAGATCAGGTTGACGACCGCGAAGATGCCCCACTTGCCGATCGGCAGCCCGCCCACCAGCTCCTTCAGGTACTGCGTGCCGCCGGCGATGGTGTAGATGCCGACCAGCGCCGACGCGCCGAAGAAAAGCCAGTACAGCATGCACGTGACCTTGGTGGTCTCGACGATCGCGTGCTTCATGTTGGCCAGGGTCAGCCGGCGATTGATGGCCGCGGCGATGACGGACCCCAGCACGCCGACGCCGGCCGCCTCCGTCGGTGTGGCCAGTCCGAAGTACAGCGAGCCCAGCACCGAGAAGGCAACGAAGCCCGGCAGGATCAGGCGCCGCAAGTAGCCGATCTTCTGCAGCAGCGGGATGTCGATTTCCTCGCGCGGCGCGGCCGGCGCGATCTCGGGCTTCAGGTACGAGATGACGATGACGTAGACGATGTACAGGCCCGCCAGCAGCAGACCCGGCCCGATGCCCGCCATGTACAGCTGCCCGATCGACGTGCCGGCCGTCAGCGCGTACATGATGAACACCACCGACGGCGGGATCAGCGTCGCCAGTCCGCCGCCGGCGCAGATCGAGCCCAGCGCCAGCGACTTGTGATAGCCGCGTTTCAGCATCGCCGGCAGCGCGACGATGCCCATCGTGACGATCTCTGCGCCGATGACGCCGACCATCGCCGCCATCAGTGCGCAAGAGATGATGACCGCCACGGCCAGTCCGCCGCGGATGCGCCCCGACCAGATGTAGGCCGCTTTGAAGATGTCCTCGGCCACGCCGGCGCGCTCGAGGATCATCGCCATCAGGATGAACAGCGGCACGCTGACCAGGATCTGGTTGGTCATCAGCGTGAACACGCGGCTGACCACCAGGTTCAGCGTGTTGACGTCGAACAGCCACACGCCGAAGACCACGGCGATGGCGCCGGTGGCGAAGGCGATGGGCACGCCGATGGCCAACGCCGAGATCAGCGCGGCCAGCAGCAGCAGGGTCAGGGTGTCAACCGCCACGGGATTCCTCCGGCAGCGGATCGCGGGCCAGACCCAGGTCCACCAGCAGATTCGCCAGCCCCTGCAGCAGCAGCAGGATGCCGGCCAGCGGGATGGCAAGCTTCAGCGGCCAGATCGGCGGATTCCACAGCGTACCGCTGCCTTCGTGCACGTCGAAGGAATCGATGCCCATGTGCCAGCCGAACACGATCAGCGTCAGGCAGTACACGGCAAACAGCGCGAATCCGACCAGGTCGAACACCTTGCGCAGCGCGGGGTTGCGGCGGGCCACCGGCTGGTACACCAGGTCCACCAGTACGTGCTTGCGATGCAGCAGCGTGTAGCCGCCGCCCAGCGCGTAGGCCAGGCCTGCGAGGTAGGTCATCGACTCGTCGCCCCACAGCGACGGGGCGTGGAAGAAATCGCGCGCGATGACCTCGCGCAGGATGATGAGGACGATGCCGACGATGAACAGGCCGGCGATGCGGCCTATCCATTCGTTGGCCCGCCCGATGGCACGGACGAACCCGTTCACGGCGCGGTGCTCAGTTGATGAGCTTCAGTTCGCGCAGGAAGGCCGCCTGCGATTCGTGGGCCTGCTTGGCCAGCGCGCCTTTGGCGGCCCATTCGCCTGCCACGCCCTGCGCCAGTCCGCGCGCATGCAGCAGGTCGGCGTCGCTCCAGGCGATCAGGTCGATACCCTTGGTCTTGAGCTCGGCGGAGACCCGCTTGTCGTTCTCGGCGATGCGCGAGATCTGCATGGCGCTGAACTGGCGGAAGGTCTTGTCGACGATGGCCTTGTCGGCATCCGGCAGTGCCTTCCATGCAGCCGCGTTGATCGTGAAGTCCTGGATCGGCATCGAGTGGAAGCCGGGGTAGGTGGCGAACTTCGCGATCTCGAAGAAACCCATCTTGGCGTTGACGGAGATGGTCGACCAGTCCACTGAGTCCACGATGCCCTTTTCCAGCGCGGAATAGGCTTCGCCACCAGGGATGACGACGATCGACGCGCCCATCTTGGCGATGGTCTCGGCGGCGATGCCCTGCGCCCCGCGGTGCTTGACTCCCTTGAAGTCGTCGGGCCGGCGGATCGCCTTGCGCATCGTCAGCGACTCCACGCCCCACCAGGTCGTGCCCACCGTGTAGGCGTTGAAGCGCGCATACGCCTGGCGCAGCATCGCCATGCCGCCCTTCTCGTCCAGCCAGCGCTGCTGCTGGTCGGGCGCGCGATACGCGAAGGCGTAGTCGCCGATCACCGCCAGCGCCGGCTCCTTGCCGGCCCAGTAACCGGGATAGGTCGACTGGCCCTGCAGCACGTTGTTCGACACGGCGTCGAGCGTTTCGAAAGCGCCCACCACAGCGCCGGCCGCGAAGGGCTGGATCTCGAGCCGCCCCTGCGTGTTGGTCTTGACCTGGTCGCAGAACTCCTGGAAGAACTTGTAGGTGTCCTCGCCCGAGCCCCACAGAGTCTGCACGCACCACTTGACCGGCGCCTGACCCAGTACCAGCGCCGGAAATCCGGCAAAGGAAGCCGCGGATGCAGCGGCGACCGAACCCAGCAACCTTCTGCGCACATTCGCCATGACGTCTCCTGGTGTCGGGGCGGCGAGCCCTCTATTCATACATCACAAATATATTTTTGATGTATGCGAGACGTCAACCGCTTTTTGCGCTGCAGCGCAGCGGAACGGGGCGGGGCGGGGCGGCCGCCGCAGGTCAGGCGGCCAGGCGCGTGCGACCCAGCAGCAGGTCTCGCGTGAAGCGCTCGGCGATGTCGCTCACGGCATCGCAGCGCGACGCGGCCAGCGTCGCGTCGCCGTCGGCGATCGCGCGCGTGAGCTGCGCATGGGCCGGCGCCACGTCGCGCAGGTTGTTCAGTTCGCGGTAGTGCACGTAGAAGAAGCGCTGCGAGAAAGTGTGCAGCGGCCGCAGCGCGCGCGCGCTGTACGGGTTGCGTGCGACCGCCGCTACGTAGCGCTTGATCTCGAAGTGATGATGCAGGTATGCGTACAGATCGTCGCTGCCGCCCGTGGCGTCGATGTCGTCGGCCATGCGGCGCAACGTGACGCGCTCATCGTCGGTCGCGCGCAGCGCGGCGCTGGCCGACACCAGCCGCTCGATCGCGCGGCGCGTCTCGAGCACCTTCATCTGCTCTTCGATGGAGACCTGCGAAACGACGATGCCGGCACGCTTGACGACGGTGACCAGTCCGTCGAAGGCCATGCGCGCCACCGCCTCGCGCACCGGCGTGCGGCCGATCTTCAGCCAGCTGCTGAGCGACGCCTCGGTCCACTGCGAACCCGGCGCGAACTTGAGCGTGACGAAGCGCTCCTCCAGCTCGCGCTGCGCGCGATCGGTGAGGCGTTCCTTGGGCCTGCTGCTGCGGCTGGTGGTGCGGGGCATCGGGATGTTCCAACTTCGCTGCAACATATGTTTACCATGTTTTACGCTCCGCGACTGCCGCCACCGAAGGCGTATCACGCGCTGGCCGCGATGCCCGCCGCGTGTGCCGAGGCCCACGCCCACTGGAAGTTGTAGCCGCCGAGCCAGCCGGTCACGTCGACGGCCTCGCCGATGAAATGCAGTCCTGGCGCGCGCCGCGCTTCGAGCGTCGACTGCGACAGTTCGTCGGTGGCCACACCGCCGCGCGTCACTTCGGCCTTGCGCAAGCCTTCGGTACCCGACGGGACGAGGCGCCAGGCTTTCAGCGCTGCAGCGAGCGCACGCAGTTCTGCATCCGATACATCCGCCATGCGTCGATCGGGCGGCAGCGCCGTGAACCCGGCACAGCGCTCCGCCAGCCGCTGCGGCAGCCAGCGCGCCAGCACCTGCACCACCGCGTGTGCCAGTGTCCTGCGGCTGCCCGTTCGCGCCTCCCGCAGGGCGCGCTCGAGTTCGTCGAGCGGCAGTTGCGGCAGCAGGTCGATTTCCAGCGGGGTGCGCGGCGTCCAGTAGCTCGATATCTGCAGGATGGCAGGGCCGGACAGTCCGCGATGCGTGAACAGCAGGTCCTCGTCGAAGCACACTGTGCCGCACGCGATGCGCACTTCGCACGACAGGCCCGCCAGCGGCGCGTAGGGCTTCCACGCCGCCGCGTCGAAGGTCAGCGGCACGAGCGCGGGCCGCGGCTCGACGATGCGCAGGCCGAACTGGCGCGCGACGCGATGCGCGAAATCCGTGGCGCCGAGCGCGGGAATCGACAGCCCTCCGGTGGCGACGATCACGCGGCGCGCAGACAGCGTGCCGGCGTCGGTGTCGAGTTCATAGCACGCGGTCGAGCGCCGGACCGCGGCGACCGCACAGGGCCTGCGCCAATCGACGCCGCCCGCGTCGCACTCCGCGCGCAGCATCGCGATGATCTGCTCCGCGCTGTCGTCGCAGAAGAGCTGGCCGCGGTGCTTCTCGTGGAATGCGATGCGATGCCGCTGCACCAGCGCGATGAAGTCGGCGGGCGTGTAGCGCGCCAGCGCCGAGCGGGCAAACGCGGGGTTCTCCGATACGTAGCGCGACGGATCGCCGGCGCCGACGTTGGTGAAGTTGCAGCGTCCGCCGCCGGAGATGCGGATCTTCTCGGCGAGCTTTGCGGCGTGGTCGATCAGCACCACGCGCGCGCCGCGCTGGCCGGCGACGGCGGCACACATCATCCCGGCAGCGCCGGCGCCGATGATGGCGGCGTCGAAGGGTCGAGGGGACGTCATCGGGAAGCTGCAGCGGACAAGCATGCTCTCGTCATCCCGGCGAAGGCCGGGATCCAAGTTGACGTTGAACCGCAAATTGGGCCCCGGCCTTCGCCGGGGCGACGGTGTGCTGTGGTCATCCCCGCGGAAGCGGCGGATCCATTGTCCTTCACTCGGCGGTGAAGAACCCCTTCATCCGATCGACGAAGGACTTCTCCTGCGGCGAGTGCTTCGAGCCGCCCGCCTTGATCGACGTGTCGAACTCGCGCAGCAGCTTCTTCTGCTTCTCGGTGAGCCGCACTGGCGTCTCGACGACGATGTGGCAATACAGGTCGCCGGGATAACTGGCGCGCACGCCCTTGATGCCCTTGCCGCGCATCCGCAGCGTCTTGCCGGCCTGCGTTCCTTCCGCGATCGTGAGCTTCGTGCGGCCGTCGATGGTCGGCACTTCGACTTCGCCGCCCAATGCGGCGGTCGTGAAGGTGACCGGCACTTCGCAGTGCAGGTCGTCGCCGTCGCGCTGGAACACGTCGTGGCGCTTGATGTGGATCTCGACGTACAGGTCGCCGGTGGGCCCGCCGTTCATGCCCGGTTCGCCCTTGCCCGACAGCCGGATGCGCTGGCCTTCGTCGATGCCGGCGGGGATCGACACTTCGAGCACCTTGTTCTGCTTCACGCGGCCCGCGCCATGGCACGCCGTGCAGGGGTCGGGGATCACCTTGCCGGAGCCGCGGCAGGTCGGGCAGGTCTGCTGGATCGAGAAGAAACCCTGCGTCATGCGCACCTGGCCCGCGCCGTTGCACGTGCCGCAGGTCTTGCTGCTGGTGCCGGGCTTCGCGCCCGTGCCTTCGCAAGCCTCACAGCTGTCCCACGACGGCACGCGGATCTCGGTGTCGTAGCCAGCGGCCGCCTGCTCGAGCGTCAGTTCCATCGAGTAGCGCAGGTCGGCACCGCGATACACCGCATTGCGTCCGCCGCGCGCGCCGCCGCCGCCGAAGATGTCGCTGAAGATGTCGCCGAAGGCATCGGCGAATCCGCCGAAGCCCTCGCCGCCGAAACCGCCGGGACCGCCCGGCCCGTTGTTGACGCCGGCGTGACCAAAGCGATCGTAGGCCGCACGCTTGTTCGCGTCGGTCAGCGTTTCGTACGCCTCCTTTGCTTCCTTGAACTTCTCTTCGGATTCCTTCGCCGCGTCGCCGTGGTTGCGATCGGGGTGGTACTTCATCGCGAGCTTGCGATAGGCCTTGGTGATTTCCACCTCGGTGGATTCACGCACGACGCCCAGCACTTCGTAGTAATCCCGCTTGGACATGAACTGCCGACTCCTGACTCGTTCCCCGCGCCGGCCGCGGCCGGCGTCCCCTACCTCAGCGGCCCTTCTTCAGTGCCGCGTCGAGTTCTCCGTACAGCCTGCGCACTTCGTCGCTCAGCTGGGTCGGAGTTTCCACCTGGATCTGCGCATACAGATCGCCGAAATCACCCGATTTCATCGCCTTGACGCCTTTGCCGCGCAGGCGGAAACGCCGCCCCGGCTGCGTGCCGGGCGGCACCGTCATCGTCACGTGGCCGGTCAGCGTCGGCACTTCGACCTCGCCGCCGAGCGCCGCGGTCGGCTGGCTGATGGTCACGCGCGTCACCAGGTCGTCGCCTTCGCGATCGAAGCGCGGGTCGGCATCGATGTGGATCTGCACCAGCACGTCGCCCGGCGGGCCGCCGTTGCCGCCGGGCTGGCCCTTGCCGGCGACGCGCACCTTCTGGCCGTCGCGGATGCCCGCGGGAATCTTCACTTCCAGCGTGCGCGTACCGTCGCCGCCGTCGCCGGGAACGGTGATGTGCGTATCGAAGCCCTCGGCCGCCTGCTGCAGCGACACGTTCATGCGATAGGCGACGTCGGCGCCCTTGCGCGTGCGCGGTGCGCCGCGGCGCGTGCCGCTGAAACCGCCGCCGCCGAACAAGCCTTCGAACAGATCCTCGGGGTTGCCTTCGAAGTGGAAGCCCGCGGCATCGCCGCCGCCGCCACTGCCGCCGCGCGCCTGCCTGAACATCTCCGAGAAATCGAAACCCTGCCCGCCGCCGGCGGCGGCGCCCGCCGCCATCGATGGATCGATGCCGGCATGGCCGAAGCGATCGTAGGCCGCGCGCTTCTCCTTGTCGGACAGCGCGTCGTAGGCTTCCTGCACTTCCTTGAACTTCGACTCGGCGTCCTTCTGACCCTTGTTGCGGTCAGGGTGGTACTTCATCGCGAGCTTGCGATACGCCTTCTTGATGTCGGCATCGGACGCGCCCTTGGCCACGCCCAGGATGTCGTAGTAGTCGCGCTTCGCCATCGTTGTCTATGCGATCTCTTCAACGCAAACGCCGGGTGAGGCGTTGCAGCCTGCACCCGGCGGTTGTTGCGTACCTGCCTTCAGTCTCAGCCGCGCTTCACTTCCTTGAACTCGGCGTCGACCACGCTCTCGTCGTCGGCCTTGGCGCCGGCGGCCTGCTCCGCGCCCGGCTGCGCACCCTGCGCCTGCACGGTCGCGGCGAGCTGCTGATGCGCCTCGGTCAGCGACTTGAGCTTGCCTTCGATCGCGGACTTGTCGTCGCCCTTGATCGCCTCTTCCAGTTCCTTCGCGGCCGACTCGACACGGTCCTTCGCGGCGGCACCGGCCTTGTCGCCGGCCTCGGTCACGGCCTTGCGGGCCTCGTGCACGGCGGCGTCGGCCATGTTGCGCGCCTGCGCCAGCTCGAAGCGCTTGTGGTCTTCGGCCTTGTTGGTCTCGGCGTCCTTGACCATGCGCTGGATCTCGTCTTCGTTGAGACCCGAGTTCGCCTTGATCGTGATCTTGTTCTCCTTGCCGGTGGCCTTGTCCTTCGCACCGACGTGCAGGATGCCGTTGGCGTCGATGTCGAATGAGACCTCGATCTGCGGCATGCCGCGCGGCGCCGCACTGATGCCTTCCAGGTTGAACTCGCCCAGCAGCTTGTTGCCGCCGGCCATCTCGCGTTCGCCCTGGAACACCTTGATCGTCACTGCCGGCTGGTTGTCCTCGGCCGTCGAGAAGGTCTGCGCGTACTTGGTCGGGATGGTCGTGTTCTTCTGGATCATCTTGGTCATGACGCCACCCAGCGTCTCGATGCCCAGCGACAGCGGCGTCACGTCGAGCAGCAGCACGTCCTTCTTGTCGCCGGCCAGCACCGAGCCCTGGATCGCCGCACCGACTGCGACCGCCTCGTCGGGGTTCACGTCCTTGCGCGGCTCCTTGCCGAACAGGTCCTTCACGACTTCCTGCACCTTGGGCATGCGCGTCTGGCCGCCCACCAGGATCACGTCCTGGATGTCGGAGACCTTCAGGCCCGCATCCTTCAGCGCAGTCTTCACCGGCTCCACCGTGCGGTGGATCAGTTCCTCGACCAGCGACTCGAGCTTGGCGCGCGTGAGCTTGATGTTCAGGTGCTTCGGGCCCGACGCGTCGGCCGTGATGTACGGCAGGTTGATTTCGGTCTGCGTGGCCGACGACAGCTCGATCTTGGCCTTCTCGGCCGCGTCCTTCAGGCGCTGCAGCGCGAGCACGTCCTTCGACAGGTCGGCGCCCTGTTCCTTGCGGAACTCGGCCACGACGTAGTCGATGATGCGCTGGTCGAAGTCTTCGCCACCGAGGAACGTGTCGCCGTTCGTGGACAGCACTTCGAACTGCTTCTCGCCGTCGACGTCCGCGATCTCGATGATGGAGATGTCGAAGGTGCCACCGCCCAGGTCATAGACCGCGATCTTGCGGTCGCCCTTCGAGCCGGCCTTGTCCATGCCGAAGGCGAGCGCCGCGGCGGTGGGCTCGTTGATGATGCGCTTGACTTCCAGTCCTGCGATGCGGCCCGCGTCCTTGGTGGCCTGCCGCTGCGCGTCGTTGAAGTACGCCGGCACGGTGATGACCGCTTCCGTCACCGGGTGGCCGAGATAGTCCTCGGCGGTCTTCTTCATCTTGCGCAGCACTTCGGCCGACACCTGCTGCGGCGCCAGGTCCTTGCCCTGCGCGCGCACCCAGGCGTCGCCGTTGCCGGCCTTGGTGATCTGAAAGGGCATCAGCTTGATGTCCTTCTGCACTTCGGCGTCCTCGAAGCGGCGGCCGATCAGCCGCTTGACCGCGTACAGCGTGTTCTTCGCATTGGTGACGGCCTGCCGCTTGGCGGGCGCGCCGACCAGGATCTCGCCGTCGTCCAGATAGGCGATGACCGACGGCGTGGTGCGCGTGCCCTCGGCGTTCTCGATGACCTTGACCTGGTCGCCTTCCATCACCGCCACGGCGGAGTTGGTGGTGCCGAGGTCGATGCCGATGATCTTTGCCATGTGTTCCCCCTGTCCTGTCTCTGTCATGCGTGCCGCGCTGCGCGGCGACGCTGAATCGTTCAATGCCAGCTATATGTGCGCGTCGCGCCCTGTTTCAATGACGCAACAGCTATTTCGACACGACCACCAGCGCCGGTCGCAGCACACGCTCGGCGATGGTCCAGCCCTTCTGCAGCACGGTGACCACGTGATTGGCCGGCAGCTGCGCGGTGGCGGGCACGGCCGAGATCGCCTGATGGAAGTGCGGATCGAACTTCTGCCCGACCGGGTTGATCTCGGCGAGCGCGTTCTTCTCGAAGGCGGCGCGCAGCTGGCGCAACGTCAGTTCGGCGCCCTCGCGCACCTGCGCGGCCGTGGCGTCCTTCGCTTCGAGCGCCTTTTCAAGACTGTCCACCACCGGCACCAGCGCTTCTGCAAAGCCCTCGATGGCGAACTTGTGCGCCTTCGCGACGTCTTCCAGGCCGCGGCGGCGGATGTTGTCGGCATCGGCCTTCGCACGCACGTACAGGTCGTAGTTTTCGCTGGCCTTGGCCAGCGCCGCGTCGAGCTGCTGCTCGACTTCGGCAACGCTCGCCGAACCCAGCGCCGGTTGTTCAGTGGTCGGCGCCGCGGTATCGATGGTTTCGGCCGCTCCGCCGGGACCCGGGTCGTGCATGACTCCTCCGTGCTTTCTACTTTGTATTCAGTAACTTAGACCATCTGTGGGCGGATCGTCCGAATTCAAGCGAGGCGCGCGGTTTTTTCCGTCGATGCCGACCTTTGTTTCCGCCTCCCGTATCTGTCATGGGTACGGATGAGCGGTAGCACGAGCGTCCTCGCGGTATCGTGGGATCCGATGAGCTTCCGTGCAAGGCACGGCGCCAGTACAAATCATCCACCTCCATGCCGAGCTTCGAGCACGCAATGTCGAGCACGACCTCCGACGAACAGACGCACACCCGCGCCCATGGTGAAACCTTCGGCGCGCAGGCGCCGATCGCGCTGCTGGGCCTGGGCGCGATCGCGGTCATCGCGCTGATCAACCTCAGCGGCCGGCCGGCAGCGGCCATGCCCGACAGTACGGCGGCCATGGCCTGCACGCAGTCGAGCTGCGGCACCGTGATCGCGGTCCGGCGCTCCGCGCACTCGTCGCCCGTCTATTTCGTCGAAGTGCAGATGCTCGACGGCTCCACGCGGGTGGTGGAGCAACTGGCGGCGGGCTTCAAGGTCGGCGACGTGGTGCTGGTCAACGGCAACGCGCTGTCGCTTCGGCCGCAGGCGTCCTGACGCGGCGACCGCCGCGTCGGTTCATCTTCCCTTCTAGGTTTTCGCTCCGAGCGCGCGGGCGCGCGGCGGGCTCTCCGCTGCCTCGGCGGCGCGCGCTTCCTGCTCGCCGCGTGTCACCGGCCAGCCCTGCATGTGCGCCGTCGCCAGGTCTGCGAGCGCGTGGATGAACGACGGCGAGTCGTTGACGCAGGGGATGTAGCGATACTCGCGGCCGCCGGCGCCGAGGAAGGTGTCCCGCACTTCCATCGCGATTTCCTCCAGCGTTTCCAGGCAGTCGGCCGGAAAACCCGGGCACATGATGTCGATCGTCTTCACGCCGTCGCGCGCCAGCTGCTCGACGGTCGGCGCGGTGTACGGCTGCAGCCACTCCGCGCGGCCGAAGCGCGACTGGAAGGTGACCAGCGCTTCATCGTCGCGCAGGCCGAGCGCCTGCGTCAGCAGCCGCGCCGTCTTGCGGCATTCGCAGTGATACGGGTCGCCCAGGTCGAGCGTGCGCCGCGGCACGCCGTGAAAGCTCATCACCAGCTTGCCGCCGCTGTCCTGCGCGCGCCCGTGGCGCTGCCAGTGCGCACGCACCGAGTCGGCCAGCGCGGCGATGTAGCCGGCGTCGTCGTGGAAGTGGCGCACCCAGCGCACCTCCGGCACGTTGCGAACGGTCTTCCAGTGATCGAACAGCGCGTCGAGCGCCGACGC
Organism: Burkholderiaceae bacterium; assembly: GCA_044225415.1. Taxonomy (GTDB): domain Bacteria; phylum Pseudomonadota; class Gammaproteobacteria; order Burkholderiales; family Burkholderiaceae_F; genus JALORV01. Next base: position 41,005 of record JBGAIO010000007.1, read on the forward strand.
CGTGGTGGTGCCCGAATACTGCGGATACATCGGCAGGACCAGGATGCGCTCGACGCGGCGCGCCGCCAGTTCATTCAGCACCACGGGAATGGCCGGTTCGCCATAGCGCATCGCGAGCGCGACGTCGACGTCGATACCGCGCGCACCCAGGTAGCCGCGCAGCAGCATGGCCTGCTGCTGCGAGTGCACCAGCAGCGGCGAGCCTGCGGGCGTCCAGATCTTCGCGTACTTGGCGGCCGACTGCTGCGGGCGCAGCCGCAGGATCACGCCGTGCAGGATCGGCAGCCAGACGGCGCGCGGGATCTCCACCACGCGCGGGTCGGACAGGAACTCGCGCAGGTAGTCGCGCACCGCGCCGGTCTCCGCGGCCGCGGGCGTGCCAAGGTTGACGAGCAGCACCGCCGTGCGCGACGGCACGCCGTGCGTGTGCGCGGGTTCCTTCAGAAAGGCCATGAAGCTTCCGATGCGGCACCCATCGCCGCGAGCGCCGCATTCTAGTGGCGCATGGCCGACCGCACTCGGCGTGCGCGGCTCAGGACTGCGACAGCGCGTTGGACAACAGCTTCGCCGTGATGTCGACGATGGGAATCACGCGCTCGTAGGCCATGCGCGTGGGGCCGACCACGCCGAGCGTGCCGACCACCTTGCCGTCCACCTGGTAGGGCGCGACCACCATGCTCATGTCGTCGATGGGCACGAGCTGGGAATCGCCGCCGATGTAGATCTGCACGCCCTGCGCGCCGATCGACGAGTCGAGCAGCTGCATCAGCCGCGTCTTGTGCTCGAACAGGTCGAACATGCGACGCAGCTTCGCGACGTCGGTGGCGAGGTCGCTGACCCCCAGCAGCTTGCGCTCGCCGGACACGACCAGCGGATCGTTCTCGGCCTCGACCTCGGTGCCGGCCTGCACGGCAGCTTCCATCAGCGCGGAAATGTCCTCGCCGAGCTGCTTCAGTTCCACCTGCAGCCGCGCACGGGCCTCCGAAAAGCTCAGGCCGGCGTAGCGTTCATTGAGCCGGTTGGCAGCCTCGGTGAGCTGCGACTGCGAAAACGCGGTCGACGTCATCAGGATGCGGTTCTGCACGTCGCCGTCGGGCGTGACGATGATCAGCAGCACGCGTCGGTCGGACAGCCGCACGAACTCGAGCTGCTTGAAGGCCGACGTGCGCCGCGGCGTCAGCACGACGCCGGCGAACTGCGACAGGTTCGACAGCAGCGTGGCGGCGGTGTGCAGTGCGCGCTGCGGATCGCCGGCGCGCAGCTGACCCTGGATGCTGCTGGTCTCCTGCTGCTCCAGCGGCTGCAGCGTCAGCAGCGTGTCGACGAAATAGCGGTAGCCGCGCGGCGTCGGCACGCGGCCGGCCGACGTGTGCGGGCTGGCGAGGAAGCCCAGGTCCTCCAGGTCGGCCATGACGTTGCGGATCGTCGCCGGCGACAGTTCCAGTCCCGACAGGCGCGACAGTGCCCGCGAGCCGACCGGCTGGCCCTCGGTGACGTAGCGCTCGATCAGCGCCTTCAGCAGCGTGCGTGCACGATCGTCGAGCATGGGCAAATTCTAAGTCCGGCGGGCGCCGCGGCCGGCCTCCGCGCATCAGCCGGACGGCGGGTGCGCCGCCGACGATGCGCGTTCGCGACAGCGCCTCCTGCATAATCCCCGCACCATGTTCCGCAACGTCGCCATCTTCGGCAAGCCACGCGCGGAGGGGCTGCGCGAGCCGCTCGAGGCCCTGGCGACCCTCGTTTCGCAGTCCGGCGCCCGCGCGATGTTCGACGCCGCCACGGCGCAGCAGTTCGACCTGGCGGGCGAGCAGCACGACGTGCAGACGCTCGGTGAACGGGCCGATGTCGCGGTGGTGCTGGGCGGCGACGGCACGATGCTCGGCATCGCGCGCGAACTGGCGCCGTTCCGGGTGCCGCTGATCGGCATCAACCACGGCCGGCTGGGCTTCATGACCGACATCGCGCTGGAGCAGGTCGCCGAAACCCTGCCGCCGATGCTCGCCGGACAATTCGTGAAGGACGAGCGTGTGGTGCTCGACGCCGAAGTGCATCGCGGCGGCGAAGTGACCTACGAGGCGATGGCGGTGAACGACGTCGTCGTCTCGCGCGGCGTGGCGGGCGGCATGGTCGAGTACACGGTGCGCGTTGATGGTGTCGTGATGACCAACCAGCGCGCCGACGGCGTGATCCTGGCCACGCCGACCGGCTCCACGGCCTACGCGCTGTCGGCGAATGGCCCGCTGCTGCATCCCAGCCTGGCCGGGCTGGTGCTGGTACCGGTGGCGCCGCAGACGCTGTCGAACCGTCCGATCGTGCTGCCCGACGACGTCGTGGTCGAGATCGAGGTCACCGACGTGCGCGACGCCAGCGCGCACTTCGACATGCAGTCGTTCACGGGCCTGGTGCCGGGCGACATCGTGCGCGCGCGGCGCAGCAGCGAGACGGTGACGCTGCTGCATCCGCTGGGCTACAACTACTTCGCGACGCTGCGCCAGAAGCTGCACTGGAGCGTGATGCCCGGCGGCACGCGGGCGCGCGGCTGATCTTTCCCGCTCCTTTCCCGCATCCTTTCCGCACCCCATGCTGGTTTCGCTGTCGATCCGCAACTTCGTCATCGTCGACGAGCTCGACCTCGCCTTCGGCCCGGGCTTCACCGTGCTGACCGGCGAGACCGGTGCCGGCAAGTCGATCCTGATCGACGCGCTGCTGCTTGCGCTGGGGGAGCGCGGCGATGCCGACGTCGTGCGTGAAGGCGCCGCGCGCGCCGACATCGCGGCGGAGTTCCGTGTGGGGCCGGCGCTGCTGCAGTGGCTGAAGCAGAACGACCTTGACGACAGCGACCTCGACGCCGAGGGCGACGCGCTGCTGCTCCGGCGCACGGTCGATGCGTCGGGGCGCAGCAAGGCCTTCGTCAACGGCGCCGCGGTCACCCTCGCGCAGCTGCGCGACATCGGCGAGCAGCTGGTCGACGTGCACGGACAGCATGCGCACCAGTCGCTGCTGCGCCCGGCGGCACAGCTCGCGCTGCTGGACGAGCATGGCGCGCTCGGCGAGGCCGCGGCCGCTGTAGCCTCAGCGCATGCCGGATGGAAGCGCGCGCAGCGCGCGCGCGAGGCCGCCGAAGCCATGGCGAGCAGCGCGGCCGCCGAGCAGCAGCGCCTGCGCTGGATCGTCGACGAGCTTGCGGGTCTCGCGCCGACCGACGGCGAGTGGGAGCGCATCGAGGCCGAGCACCGCCGGCTGTCGCATGGCGCGAGCCTCGTCGACGGCGCGCGGGCGGCGATCGACGTGCTCAGCGAAACCGATCACTCCGCGTTGACACAAGTGGCCGCCACCGTGCACCGCCTGACGCAGCTCGCGCCTTTCGACGAGCGCCTGCAGCCGATCATCGAACTGGTCACCGGCGCGCAGGTGCAGATCGAGGAGGCGGTCGCGGACCTGCAGCGTTATGCCGATCGCTCCGACCTCGATGCGGCCCGCCTCGCCGAAGTCGAAGCGCGCGTGTCTGCACTGCACGGCGCCGCGCGCCGTTTCCGCGTGGAGCCGCCCGCACTCGCCGGCATGCTGGCCGATGCGCGCGGCAAGCTCGACGCGCTGTCCGCCGCCAGCGATCTCGCCGCGCTGCAGGCGCGCGAGGCGGCGGCGCGTGCACACTACGACGCGGCAGCGACGGCACTGTCCAAGGCTCGCCGGAAAGCCGCGAAGCACATGTCGGCCGAAGTGACGCGCGCGATGCAGGATCTGGCGATGCCGGTCGGACGCTTCGACGTGGCACTGCTGGAAGGCGAGCCGTCGGCGCACGGCAACGAGAAGGCCGAATTCCTGGTGGCCGCGCACGCCGGCGTGGCGCCGAAACCCCTGGCGCGTGTGGCCTCGGGCGGCGAGCTCGCACGCATCTCGCTGGCGATTGCCGTGATCGCCGCCAGCGCGACGCCCGTCACGACGCTGATCTTCGACGAAGTGGATGCCGGCATCGGCGGCGCCGTGGCGGAAACTGTCGGTCGCCTGCTGAAGCAGCTCGGTCAGTCGCGCCAGGTGCTGTCGGTCACGCACCTGCCGCAGGTCGCGGCGCGCGCCGACCAGCACTACACGGTCAGCAAGGAAACGTCTTCCGACGGACGCCCCGTGTCACGCATGGGCCAGCTCGACCGCCGCACGCGCGTCGACGAAATCGCGCGCATGCTCGGCGGCCACGCCATCACGGACACGACGCGCAAGCATGCGCGCGAACTACTGGCGGGTTAAGAGCCAGTTGCACGCTCCAGCAGCAGCTCCGCTGCGGCCAGATCCGCGATCGCCGTCCCCACCGACTTGAAGCAGGTGATCTCGCGGGCCTCGCGGCGGCCTGGACGACCCGCGACCAGATCGGCAAGTTCGCCCTTGACCGCATCCTGTGTGATCACCCCGCGTTCCAGCGGTTCGAGGATATCGGCCGCCTCGGCCATCGCCCCCGCACGCGTGTCCACGTAGATCGACGAGCGCGCCATCGCAACGTCGTCGGCCTCGCGCATGCCACGGCGAAAGCCGCCGACCAGGTCGAGGTGCGTGCCTTCGGCGAGCCAGGCGCCATGCACCACCGGATGTGTCGACGTGGTGGCGCAGCTGACGATGTCGGCGCGCACTGCACGGCTTCGAGATCATCGACCGCTTGCGCAGCAGGCCTTCGTCGCGCAGGCGCTGGGCCAGGCTCTGCGCACCCGCATCGCGCCGACCCCAGACGGACAGCCGTGTCAGCGGTCGCGCACGCGCATGCGCATGGGCCATCCACGGCGCCAGCGCACCGGTGCCGATGATCAGCGCAGTGCGCGCATCATTCCTGGCGAGATGGCGTGCCGCCAGCAGCGATGTCGCCGCCGTGCGCCGCAGAGTCAGCGCCTCGCCGTCGATCACCGCACGCGGCGCGCCGCTGTCGCGGTCGAACAGGACGTAGAGCGCATTGACCGTGCGCCGGTCGAGTGGCCGGTTGCGCGGCGTCACGGTCACGAGCTTGACGCCCAGCGCAGTGGCCGACCACGCCGGCATCAGCAGCAGCGAGTCGTAACCCTCGGGAGCCGCGCCCAGCGTATGGGCGTGCCGCACGGGGGCGACCGGCGCCGCGACGAGCGTGCGCGCGATGGCATCCGCGAGGGCGTCCAGGTCCAGCGACGCGTCGACGTCCCTTGCGCTGAAGAAGCGCATCCGGGATGCTCAGCCGCGTTCCGCGATGAAGCTGCCCGAACGCCCGCCGTGCTTTTCCAGCAGGCGCACCGGGCCGATGACCATGCCGCGGTCCGCCGCCTTGCACATGTCGTAGATCGTCAGCAGGCCGACCTGCACGGCGGTCAGCGCTTCCATCTCCACGCCCGTGGCGCCGTGCGTCTCGACGCGCGCGGTGCAATCGACCGCGGCCGCAGGCTCATCGAGCGTGAACTCGACCGCGATACGCGTGATCGCGATCGGATGGCACAACGGAATCAGCTCCGCCGTGCGCTTCGCGCCCTGGATCGCCGCGACGCGCGCCACCGCCAGCACGTCGCCCTTGCCTGCGCGGCCCTCGCGGATCAGCGCGAGCGTCGCAGGCAGCATCGCGATGCGACCACCGGCCAGCGCGACGCGATGCGTGGCCGGCTTGTCGCCCACGTCGACCATGTGGGCCTGACCGGCAGCGTCGAAGTGCGTCAGCGGATTCATCGCGCAGCAACAATTCCCGTCGGACGGAAAGTGGAACGAAAGAAAGCGCTGGCTATCATACGGGGACTGCAGAGATGCTCCCCGCGGCGTGCCGCGCCCTCCACGTGCAGGTCCCGCGTTCCCCGTTGCGTAGCTTCGGTCGCCGCAGCGTCGTGCTGCTGATGTCCTTCGTGCTGGCCGCGCCGCTCGCACTGCCTGCGCACGCGCAGTCGGCAGTGCCGATGCTCGAACTGCCTTCGCTCGGCGAAGCCGGCAGCGAAGACCTGCCGCCGGCCATGGAACGCAAGATCGGCGAGCAGATCATGGCGCAGATCCGCCGCGATCCCGACTATCTCGCGGACCCCGAATCGACCGAGTACATCAACTACATCGGCTACAAGCTCGTGTCGTTCAGCGCCGCGCGCTCGCAGGACTTCACGTTCTTCATGGTGCGCGACCCGATGCTCAACGCGTTCGCGCTGCCCGGCGGTTTCGTCGGCGTGCATTCGGGGCTGGTGATTGCCGCGCAGAGCGAGTCCGAGCTGGCCGGCGTGCTCGCCCACGAAATCTCGCACGTGGCGCAACGGCACATCGCGCGCATGCTGGGCCAGCAGAAGGAATCGATGGCAATCCAGATCGGCGCGCTGCTGCTGGCGATCCTGGCCGCGCGCGCCGGCGGCAACTCCAGCGGCGACCTGGCGCAGGCTGCGATCCTCGGCGGCCAGGCGGCGGCCCTGCAGCAGCAGCTCAACTTCTCGCGCGACGCCGAACGCGAAGCCGATCGCGTGGGCTTCACCACGCTGGTCAACGCCGGCTTCGACGGCCGCGGCATGGAGCAGTTCTTCGGACGCCTGCAGCAGGGCTCGCGGCTGTACGAAGGCACGGCGCCCGCCTACCTGCGCACGCACCCGATGACGGTCGAGCGCATCGCCGACATGCAGAACCGCACGCGCGGCATGACGTTCCGGCAACGCGCGGATGCGATCGACTTCCACCTGGTGCGTGCACGCCTGCGCGTGCTGCAGGAGACGTCGGTGCAGGGCTGGCGCGACCAGCTCGACTACTTCAACAACCTGCTCAAATCGCGCAGCGCCTCGGTCGAGGCGGCCGCTTACTACGGCGCCAGCGTCGCCGCGCTGAAGCTGCACCTCGATGCACTGGCCTACGAGAACGCGCAGGCCGCGCGGCGGGCGAGCATCGCGTCGTCGGCGATGCTCGACAAGCTGGTCGCGGAAACGCAGTTCGCCGCCGCCACGACCGATGAACAGCGCGCCGCCGCGGTCGCCGCCGCGCGCGAGGTGGCCGCGCGCTATCCGCTGTCCGTCGTCGCCGTCGGCAACTACATCGACCTGCTGATCCGCTCGCACCAGTACCAGCAGGCCATCGACACCCTGCGTACGCAACTCGCGATCACGCGCTCGCAGCCCGGCTACTACGCGCTGCTCGGCCGCAGCTACGAAGCGCTGGGCCGCCGGACGCTGCATCACCAGGCGATCGCCGAGATGTACGCACTGCTGGGTTCGAAGTCGGCCGCCCTGCAGCAGATGGAACTGGCGCGCCGCGCCAACGACGGCGACTTCTACACCATGTCGGAAGTCGACGCGCGCATCCGCGAACTGCAGGCCGACCTGAAGGCCGACAAGGAAGCGATGCAGGCGCGGGCCGGCCGCCAGTAAGTGCCTCATTGACCCTGCCGACCGCGCACCTTTCGCATCCTTGCGCGGCGTCAAGGGGCAGGCTGCCGTTTCCCGTTCGCGCTGCCCTTACAATGGCACGCCACTCGCTGCGGTGCCGAGCCTGCCCGCCGCTTATTTCCTGATGTCATGCCTTCATGCGCGGCGCCGTGCACCGCCGCCGCATGAATCGGGCAACGTAACGCAGACATGAACGCACCGACTCATCCCGACAGCAACCTGTTGAACCCTGCTCTCGCCGCCGGCGCGATCGAGACCGATGCGGTCATCGTCGGCGCCGGGCCCGTCGGACTGTTCCAGGTCTTCGAACTCGGCCTGCTGGAAATCAAGGCGCACATCATCGACTCGCTGAAGGACGTCGGCGGACAGTGCATCGAGCTGTATCCCGACAAGCCGATCTACGACATCCCGGCCGTGCCGGTATGCACCGGCAAGGAACTGACCGACAGCCTGCTCAAGCAGATCGAACCCTTCGGTGCAACCTTCCACCTGGGGCAGGAAGTCAACGTCGTCGAGCGCCAGCCCGACGGCCGCTTCTACGTCGAGACCACCGGCGGCACGCGCTTCCTGACGCGCGTGGTCATCATCGCCGCGGGCGTGGGCTCGTTCCAGCCGCGCACGCTGAAGGTGCCGGACATCGACCGCTTCCTCGGCACGCAGCTTCACTACCGCGTGAAGGACCCGACGCAGTTCCACGGCAAGAACCTGGTCATCGCCGGCGGCGGCGACTCCGCGCTCGACTGGGCGCTCGATCTCGCCGGCAAGGCCGAGAGTGTCGTGCTCGTGCATCGCCGCGACGGCTTCCGCGCCGCGCCCGCGTCGGTCGCGAAGATGAAGGAACTGTGCGACAGCCTGGAGATGCAGCTGCTGGTCGGCCAGATCAACGGCTTCGAGGAAACCGACGGTCGACTGACCGAAGTGCGCGTCGCGTCGCTCGACGGCCTGACGCGCCGCGTCCCGCTCGACGCGCTGCTTGTGTTCTACGGCCTGTCGCCCAAGCTCGGCCCGATCGCCGAATGGGGCCTCGACCTGGAACGCAAGCAGATCGTCGTCGACACCGAGAAGTTCGAGACGAATGTACCCGGCATCTTCGCCATCGGCGACATCAACATCTACCCCGGCAA
>JBGAIO010000128.1:0-5152 GCA_044225415.1 Burkholderiaceae bacterium
CTGTCCATCGACGGCACCGCGCGAGCTGTCCCCCAGTTCCAGGTTCATCCGGCGCCCGCGCCGCGACGCACCGCGGTCGAGCACTTCATCCAGTCGGTCTATGCCGGTCATTACGCCGCCACCATCCGGCACTGGATGCCGACGCTCGTCAGTCTCGACGAAGGCTGCACGACGCGAGCCGCCGCCGGCTATCGTGTCGGAACGCAGCCGCTGTTCCTCGAACGCTACCTCGCGCAACCGGTGCAGGCCGGCATCGAGCAGGTGACGGGCCGGGTCGTGCCGCGTGCGCAGATCGTCGAGGTCGGCCATTTCGCGTCCGACCAGGCCGGCAGCGGCCGGCGTCTGATGGTGCACCTGGGGCATCACCTGCTGGAACAGGGGCACGCCTGGGTCGTGACGACCGCCACGCGCGAACTGCGGCTGATCTTTGCGCGCCTGAAGATCCGCGCTGTCGAGCTGGGCCATGCCGACCCATCGGCGCTCGGTGAAGCGGCGGCAGACTGGGGCAGCTACTACGAGCACGCGCCGGTCGTGGTCGCCGGCGAGATCCGCGGCAATCTCGCGCGCTTTGCGCCGGCATCATGACCCACGCTCACGCCGAAGCGCACAGCTTCATTGCCGGACTGCGCAGACGGCCGGCGGGCGCGCTGGCTGTACTGGGCGAACACGCCACGCTGACCTACGGCACGCTGATGTGCGAAGTCGACGGGCTCGCAGCACAGTTGCAGACGGAGCGCGTGACGGTGCTGGCGACCCAGATCGACAATGGCCCGGCGTGGGCCATTGTCGATCTGGCCGCGCTTGCGGCCGGCATCGTGCACGTGCCGCTGCCGCAGTTCTTCACGTTCGACCAGGTGCAACACGCACTGCGAGCTGTCGGCGCCGACGCATGGCTGTCCGGGACCGCGCAATCTGGCGCAGCGGACACTTCGAGCGTACGGCTGGCGGGCGAGTCGCTGCGACTCACCCGTACACGCGCAACGCCACAGCCGATGCATGCCGGTACCGCAAAGGTGACGTTCACGTCGGGCTCGACCGGCCATCCGAAAGGGGTCTGTCTATCCGCGGATGCGATGCTAAGGGTCGCCGATGGCCTTGCGCGGGCGCTGGAGCCGCTGTCGATCGAGCGTCACCTCAATGCACTGCCACTGCCGGTGCTGCTGGAAAACATCGCGGGCCTGTACGCCCCTTTGCTGGCCGGCGCCATGATCGTCACCCTTCCGCTCGTGCGGGTGGGACTGCAGGGTTCTTCGTCCTTCGACGCCGCCGCGCTGCAGCGGCAGGTGGAAATCTCCAGTGCGCAGAGCGTGATCGTCCTGCCGCAGATGCTGCGGCAATGGAGCGCATGGCGCATGCGACAGGCGACCCCGGGCGCATCGTCTCTCAGGTTCGTCGCCGTCGGCGGCGCTGCCGTCGGGGCGAACGTGCTGCTGCAGGCGCGGGCGTCGGGACTGCCGGCTTACGAAGGCTATGGCCTGTCTGAAGGCGCGTCGGTGCAGACCCTGAACCTTCCCGGTGCCGACCGGCCGGGCAGCGCAGGCAGGCCGCTCGCCTCCGCGCGCGTACGCGTGACCCGCGAAGGGGACATCGAAGTCGCGGGCAGCCGGATGCTGGGCTACCTGGGCGGACCGAGGCTCCACGACGACTGGATTGTCACGGGTGACGTCGGCGCGCTCGACGCCGACGGCTTCCTCTCGCTGAGCGGCCGTCGCACGAACGTACTGATCACGGGCTTTGGCCGCAACGTCTCGCCGGAGTGGGTGGAAACTGCGCTGCAGTCACAACCCGAAATCGCCCACGCGGTGGCATTCGGCGACGGCGAGCCCGCGCTATGGGCCGTGCTGTGGCCGAGCAGCCAGGCAAGCGCGCAGCCCGCAACCCTGGCCAACGCCGTGCAGCGCGCCAACAGCATGTTGCCCGACTACGCGCGCGTGGCGGAATGGGTCGTCGCCAGCCGGGCATTCAGCACGGCCAGCGGCCTTTCCACGGCCAACGGAAGGCCACTGCGCGCAGCCGTGCTCGCCATGGGCCGGGCGCTGCGCACTTCGCTTCATTCTTCCTCGACCGCACACACCATGGAACCTGTCGGAACTTCTACGCACTTTGCGAGATTGCGCAGCGAAACCGAGGCCGACCGCCGGCAACTCGTCGCCGCGCCGATCATCCAGGGCGCGCTGCGCGGCGACGTATCGTTGCCCAGCTACCTGGCCTTCCTGACCGAGGCGTACCACCATGTGCGCCACACCGTGCCGCTGCTGCGGGCATGCCGCGACCGGCTGCCGGACCGACTGCACTGGATGCGCGGGGCACTCGACGAGTACATCGAAGAGGAGACCGGACACGACGAATGGATCCTCGCCGACATCGCTGCCGCCGGCGGAGACGCCGAGGCCGTGCGCACGGGGATCCCCGGCATGGGTACCGAACTGATGGTTGCCTACGCCTACGACACCATCGCGCGCGGCAATCCGCTCGGATTCCTCGGCATGGTGCACGTACTGGAAGGCACGAGCGTGGCGCTCGCTCTGGCGGCCGCCGACCGCATCCAGCAGGGGCTCGGCCTGCCCGACGCGGCGTTCACCTATCTGCGCTCCCATGGCGAGCTTGACCGCGAACACACGGCACACTTCGCGCAACTGATCGACGCCATCGATGAGCCCGCTGACCATCGGGCGATCGTTCACGCAACGCGCATGTTCTACCGCCTTTACGGCGACATCTTCCGCGGCCTGCCGCTGCCTGACGTCCAGCGGGAGGCGGCATGAAGCTCGCCGAGATGGCGGTCCTGCTGACCGGCGCGACCGGTGGCATTGGTCGGGCAACGGCGCTCGCGCTGTCTCGCGCGGGCGCACGGCTCGTGTTGAACGCTCGCTCTTCAGACGCACTCGAAGAGCTCGCGCACGAGCTGCATTCCGGCAGCGGACGGGTGACCACGGTCGCGGGCGACATAACCGTCGCCGACGACCGAGCGCGCCTGGCCGCCGCTGCCGGCGCCCGGGACGTGAACGTACTGATCAACAACGCCGCGACACCCTGCTTCGGAATGTTCGAAGGCCAGACCGAGGCCGACATCGCCGCGGTGCTGCTGACCAACCTGGTCGCGCCGCTGCAGCTCACGCATGCCCTGCTGCCGCATCTGCGCAGGCAGCCGGAGGCGCGCGTGCTGAACATCGGCTCTGCGCTGGGCCGCCTCGGGCTGCCGGGTTATGCGATCTACAGCGCCAGCAAGTTCGGCCTGCGCGGTTTCTCGGAGGCGTTGCGTCGCGAACTGGCTGGTTCGTCCGTGCGGGTGCAGTACCTCGGCCCCCGCAGCACCCGCACCGGATTCAACGATCGGCGCGTGGATGCGTACAACCGGGCCACCGGCTCGCGTGCCGACTCGCCCGAGCAGGTCGCCCATGTCGCGCTTGCGCTGCTGCAGGGTCGGGCAGCGGAACGGTTCATCGGCTTCCCTGAATCCCTGGCCGTCCGACTGAACGGCATCGTGCCGGGCTGGCTCGACGGTGATTCTGACAACCCTGCTGGTCGCGATGCAGACCGGCGCTGCCATTGCCGGCGACGTCGAGCGCGATGTCGGCAAACTGCAGCATGACTGGGCCGTCATCCGGTACAGGACGCCGTCGGCGCAGCAGGAGAAGGAATACGAGGCGCTGGCCGCAAAGGCCGCAGCGGCCGTGGCCGAGAATCCAGGCCGCGCCGAGCCGCTGATCTGGCAAGGCATCATCGTCAGCTCACTGGCCGGGGCACGCGGCGGCCTCGGAGCATTGGATCTCGCCAAGCAGGCGAAAGCCCAGTACGAGGCCGCACTGAAGATCGCGCCCGAGGCGCTCGATGGTTCGGCCTACAACAGTCTCGGCGTGTTGTACTACAAGGTGCCGGGATGGCCGATCGGATTCGGCGACAAGGCGAAGGCGAAGGAGTTACTGCTCAAGGCACTGGCCATCAATCCGGCCGGCATCGATCCCAACTATTTCTACGGTGAGTACCTGCTGGAGACCGGCAACGGAACCGAAGCCGCCGCCTATCTCGAACGCGCACTGAAGGCGCCACCGCGGCCAGGACGCGAAGTCGCCGACGCCGGCCGTCGCGAAGAGGCCAGCGCTCTGCTCGCGAAAGCCAGGAAGGCATCATGAGCCCGTCGCGGTCCTGCCGGCGGCCTTGCGCAGTTCGACGCGTACGCCGTGCTCGGCGCCGGGCGGAGGACTGTCGATGATCACGGCAAGCCCGTGGATCTCTGCGATGCGGCGGACGATCGACAGACCCAGGCCGCTGCCCTCCGAAGCATGGCCGGCGGCCCTGAAGAAGCGATCGCCGGCCCGGCGCAGGGTCGTCGCCGTCATGCCGCCGCCGTTGTCCTGCACGCTCAGCGAGTCCGCAGTGAACTGCACGCAGACCCGTGTGCCGGCGGGTCCGTAGCGCAGCGCATTGTCCAGCAGATTGCGCAGCAGCGTGGCCAGCAGCGGTTCACTGCCGTCGATCGGAAAGGGCGGCTGGTCCGCGGCGGGCCATTGCACTTCGACATCGGCGCCGTTCTGTTCGATCAGCGGGAGGCTGTCCGACATCGCGTCCTCCACCACGCGGGTCCATCGGACGGGTCGACGCGCCACCAGGTCGGATGCGGCGTCGCTCTCGGCAGAGGCCAGCATCAGTAGCTGGTTGACCAGACGCGCCAGTCGCTGAATGACCTGGCCCACGCGTGCCTGGGCACGCGCGCGCACGGCCGCATCGGTCGCCGCTTCGGCCGCCTCCCATTGTGCCGACAGCGCCGCCAGCGGAGTCCGCAGTTCGTGCGCAGCGTCCGCGACGATGCGTCGTTCGTGCAGCATCAGGGCCTCGACTCGCAGCAGCAGCGCATTCATCGACGCCAGCAGCGGCTGGATCTCGCCCGGAGCTCCTGTCGCGTCCAGCGGGCGCAGATCGGTCGGTGGACGGGACTGCAGATCCTTGCGCACAACCTCGAGCGGCTCCAGCCCGCGACGCACCGCCCAGGCCATCGCCGCGAGCAGCAGCGGCAGCGACAGCAGCAGAGGCACGATCTGCGCCACCACCAGATCCTGCAGGACTTCCGACGTCTCTTCGGACAACTGCCCGACGGTGACGCGCCAGCCCGCCTGCGGATCCGCCAGCGTGTAAAGGCGCCAGTCGGCACCGT
>JBGAIO010000129.1:0-5150 GCA_044225415.1 Burkholderiaceae bacterium
ACCGGCGTATCGAGCGCGCCGCGCAGCGTGTCGACGAACTGTCCATGGTTCTCGTTTTCCGGAATCGCCGCTGCATTGAATACCGCCAGCGTCAGCGGCACATCGGATTCGCGACGCGCCAGACCGTCGGCCGCCTGCGACTCGTTGCCGAACTCCGTCGATGGCCGCAGCGCGAGCCGGGTCGACTCGCCCAGCAGATGTCGCGCAAGCGTGGCGAGGCCGTCGACCCGGGCCTCGTCGAGTACGTAGCTGTACGGCGCCACACGCACGCGCGCATTGCTCGGCGCAAAAGCCGCGAGCAGACGCCGGAAGTAGGGCGTTGACAGATCGAACCGGAAGGCGTTGCCGAGCCGCCGCTCGCGCCAGGCCGACCACGCGGCCAGCAGAAGGCGCGGCACGATGACGCCGAGCGCGAGCGTCACGGCGTACAGGTGGATCCACGGTCCGGCATCGGCGCCATTCGTGTTGTTGTCCGGTCCGCCGATGCGCATCGCCTCGATGGCCTGCACCGTCGGAAAGGGCATGTCGAGCAGCCGCGCGGCCGGACCCAGCACGAAGGACAGGATGGCGTGCACCGCCGGGGCCTGCAGGAACGTGCTCTCCCAGCCGACGCGGTACTCGAAGGCGAGGGCGCGCAGATACAGGCCGAGCAGCGCGCCTGCCGCGAACAGCGCCGCCGACAGATGCAGAACGCGGCCGGCGCGCGCGCCGAGCAGCGGCGCGCTGAGTTCGGTCCATTCGACACCGAAGCGTGCGCCGGCCGCCGCCAGGGTCGTGTCCGACAGGGACCCGGGCGCGCGCGTCGCGCCCGCAACCCAGCGCCGCAGCGGGCCGAGCGAACGTCCGAGCAGCGGCTTGAGCAGCAGTCCGACATAGACCGCGAAGTTCCAGGTGATGATGCCCAGCAGCGGGAACGCCAGCACGTTGATGTGGCGTCGATCGGCGACGTGCTGGACGACCGCGCCCACCACCAGTGCCGCCAGCGGCAGCGCGATGCCGATCCACGGACGCCAGCGCAGCGCACGCAGCGTACGCAGTGCCGGCAGCTTCGTCGCGAGCTTGTCGAGCGCCAGCGTCGCGCGCTGCGCGAGGTAGAGCTGCGGAGTGGCCGCGCTGCGCGTGTCGGCGGCCTGCCAGTGCGCGAGTTCGGCAGCGGCACGGCTGGCATGGCGGCGATCATCGGCAGTGAAGAGCCGCGCATCGGCGTCGGCCGTCTCCAGCGCGCGCAACAGCACCACGTCGCGCGCGGAGCGCTCGTCCAGTCCGCTCGCGCTGCTCGCCGGCGCGTTCGAAGGGGTCATGCGCGACTACGCTGCAATGCCTGGTCCAGGTCCCACAGGATGTCGTCGATCGACTCGAGGCCGACCGACAGCCGCACCATGTCGGGGGTGACGCCCGCCTTCAGCTGGTCGACTTCCGACAGCTGCCGGTGCGTGGTCGACGCCGGGTGGATGACCAGCGACTTCGCATCGCCGATGTTCGCGAGATGCGACAGGAACTGCAGCGCATCGATGAACGCTTCGCCGGCCGCCGCGCCGCCGACGATGCCGAAAGTCATCACGCCGCCGGCGCCGGGCTCGCCGTCGATGCTGCGCAGGTACTACAGCGCGGTGGCGTAGTACGGGCTCGCGGGCAGGCCGGGCCAGTTGACCCACGCCACGCGCGGATGGCTGCTGAGGAATTCGGCGACGCGCCGCGCGTTGCGGCAGTGCCGCTCCATGCGCAGGTGCAGCGTCTCCACGCCTTGCAGCAGCAGGAACGCCGACAGCGGCGCGAGTGCGGCGCCATGTACGCGCAGCACTTCCATGCGGGCCTTCATCGTGTAGGCGAAGTCGCCGAAGGTCTCCCAGAACTTGACGCCGTGATAGCCGCGCGACGGCTGCACCATGTCAGGAAAGCGGCCGTTGCCCCAGTCGAAGCGGCCGGCCTCGACCAGCACGCCGCCGAGCGTCGTGCCGTGGCCGCCGAGGTACTTGGTGGCGGAATGCACGACGATGTCGGCGCCCCAGTCGAAGGGCCGGCACAGGTACGGCGACGCCATCGTGTTGTCGATCATCAGCGGCACGCCGGCACCGTGCGCGATGTCGGCAACCGCCGCGATGTCGAGCACGTTGATCTTCGGATTGCCGAGCGTCTCCGCATACACCAGCCGCGTGCCGTCGCGCAGCGCGGCGCTGAAGGCCTGCGGATCGTCGGGATCGACGAAGGTCGTCTCGATGCCCATCTTGCGCAGCGTGACGTCGAACTGCGAATACGTGCCGCCGTAGAGCAGCGACGAGGCGACGATGTGCTGGCCGGGCTGCACGATCGCGAGAATGCCGGTGAGCTGCGCCGACATGCCGCTGGCGGTGGCGACCGCGGCGCGGCCGTTTTCCAGCGCCGCGACGCGCTCCTCCAGCACCGCCACCGTCGGATTGCTGATGCGCGAATAGACGTTGCCGAAGGTCTGCAGGTTGAACAGGCTCGCGGCGTGGTCCGCGCTGTCGAACACGTACGACGTGGTCTGGTAGATCGGCGCGGCACGTGCGCCGGTCACCGGGTCGGGGATCTGCCCGGCGTGCAGGCACAGCGTCTCGATGCCGAAGGAACGGTCAGCCACGAGTGGACTCCTCAGTACGGCAACTGCCGGGGACGACGGCTGGAGATGACCTTCGTGTTCACGCCTGCCCAGTTCAGTCCGCCGAACAATCGCCCGTGCTCGATCTTCACGCAGCGGTCCTGCACGACGTCGAGCCCGGCCGCGCGCGCCTTCGCCGCCGCATCGGCGTTGCGCACGCCGAGCTGCATCCACAGGCAGCGCGCGCCGATCGCGATGGCGTCATCGGCCAGCGGCCCGATGTCGTCGCTGCGGCGGAAGCAGTCCACCATGTCGATCGGTCCGGCCGCCTGCGCGGCGCCGCGCAGGTCGGCGTAGCAGCGCTGGCCGAGCACCTCGGCGTACTTCGGATTCACGGGGATCATCGTGTAGCCGTGCTCGAGCAGGTACTTGCCGACGAAGTAGCTCGGGCGATGCCACTCGGCCGAGATGCCGACCACGGCGACGCGGCGGCAGTCGTGCAGCAGTCGGCGCAGTGTCGGGATGTCGGTGTCGTCGGCCATCGGCGTTCCAGGGGTGGCTGTCACGGGCGGGCAAGGCAGGAGCGTCGAGCCGGATTCTAGGCGGCGCCCGTCGCTGCCCCGAAGTGTCGGAATTCCTGACATTCGCGGCGAGCGCGCCGCGATGTCGGCCACCATCTGCGCGGATGATGAAAACAGCCTTCCCGCGTCTGTAGAATCCATCGCGTCACAGAGGGCAACATCATGAAGCGCAAGACGCACGCAGCATCGCTCCGCATCGCAGCCGGCCTCGCGATGGCATTGGGTGTGGCCACCTCGATGCCGGTCGCCGCCGGTCCATTCGACGGCGGCGACGCACTCGTGCAGAAGGCCCGGCCGATGGCCTTCGGTGACTTCGCGGCGCGCAAGCAGCTTTGCGCACGACAGTCCGTCGACGGCAGCTGCATGGACGACCTGCCATCGATCAAGGATGAACTGCTCGCCCCCGAGCTCGGTGATCCACCGCCGCTGCCGGACCTGCTGCCGGTGCGCGATCCGATCATCGAAGCGCCCACGATGGTGCCTCAGCCGATGGCCATCGCAGTTCCCGAGCCGTCTTCGACCGGCACGCTGCTCGCGGCCGCGCTGGTCGTTGCACTGCTGAGCCGTTCGCGCCGGCAGGCACGGCGCGCATAACCCAACGCGCTGCAAGCCGCTGCAACTCGCGGAACGGCGCCACGCCCGTTCCGCTAAAGTCCGCCTCGTTCCCCACCCGCAGGGTCCGCCACAGGCCCTGGAGCCGAGACGGATGATCGACGCCTCCGAAGCGCTGCAGCGACTGCGCGCCGGCAATCAACGCTTCGCCGCCCGCCTGGGCAGCGACGCGGTGCTGCACGTGAATCCGCAGCGACTGCAGCTGCCCGAACGCCATCTGCCGTTTGCGATCGTCCTCGGCTGTTCGGACGCGCGCGTGCCGGCCGAGATCGTGTTCGACCAGGGTCTGGGCGACCTGTTCGTCATCCGCGTTGCCGGCAACATCGTCGCGCCCTCACAGGTGGGCAGCGTGGAGTTCGCGGCGTCTCGCTTCGGCACGCGCCTGGTGGTGGTGCTGGGCCATTCGCAATGTGGCGCCATCGACGCCACGATCGAGGAACTGCAGCGCCCGGCCGAGACCCAGTCGCGCAACCTGCAGGCCATCGTCGACCGCGTGCGGCCATCGGTGGCGCCGCTGCTGAAGACCGATGCGCGCCACGATCTGGCGGCGCTGGCGCGCACGGCGATCCGCGCCAACGTGGCGACGTCGGTGGACCACCTGCGCCACGGTTCCGAGATCCTCGAGGAGCTGATCCGCAAGGAAGGGCTGCGCGTCGTGGGCGCGGAATACTCGGTGGAAACGGGCGTCGTGACGTTCTTCGACGGCGCGGCCCCGGGCTGAGCGAACCCCGTTCAGGTAGCCTCTCGCTTTTCACGTCTCTGGAGTGCTGATGCAACCTCTGCATCGTTTGCTGCTGATATCCGCCTTTGCCGCGATTCCGCTGTCTGTCGCTGCCCAGCCCGCGCCGAAAGTCTTCGTGGTCGACGTCGCGCGGGTATTCGAGTCCCATCCGCAGGCCCAGTCGCAGCAGGCCGCGCTGAAGGCCGATGAGCAGAAGGCCGGCGATCAGCTGAAGGCGATCGACCGCGAACTGCGGGCGATGGCCGACCAGCTCAAGGAGAAGCAGCAGAAGCTGGAGGACCCGACGTTGCCTGCGTCGCAACGCGAGGCGGTCCGCGCTGAAGGCCAGAAGATTGCGCAGCAGATGCAGGCCAGGCAGAACGAAGGCCAGCAGCTGATGACCAAGACGCAGAGCGAGCTGCAGCAGCGTGTACAGAAGCTCCGTGCGCAGATGCTGGCAGACATCTCGAAGGCAGCGGCGGAAGTCGCGCGGCGCAAGGGCGGCACGCTGGTCTACGACAGGGGCAGTCTCGTCTATGCCGATCCGGCCTATGACATCACGCCGGACGTAGTGGCCGAAGTCGCCAAGGGTCGGCCGCAGCCGGCGGCACCCGCCAAGGCGCCGTCGAAGTAAACCCGGAGTCAGGTCGTCTTGCCCTTTGCCTGGCCAAGCCAGGCA
>JBGAIO010000008.1:0-48211 GCA_044225415.1 Burkholderiaceae bacterium
CGCGCGCCTTGCGCGCCGCGCCACGGAACTCGCGTTGCAGGGCCGCGCGCTGCCGCAGAGCGTGGAGGCCGCGCAGCTGTGGCGCGAACTCGCACCGCGATCGAGCGAGGCGGCACAGGCGCTGGGCACGATGTACGCGACCACCGGCAAGTTCGACGAGGCCTATGGCGTGTTCGCGGCAGAGCTGAAAAGCTCCGCGACGCCGGCGGCCGACCTCTCGCGCATCCAGCGGCTGATCGCGCGATCGACGGATCGCGCCGGTGCGTTCAGGCTGCTCGAGCGGCTGGCCCAGCCCTACCTGCAGGATGCGGACGTGCGGCTGGTGCTGGCCGCCGGCGCACAGGCCGCCGGCAACAACGAGCGCGCGCTGCAGGAAGCGAAGGCCGCGCTGGCACTGAAGCCCGACAACGAGCGCGCCGTGCTGATCAACGCTCAGCTGCTGCAGCCGACCGACCGCGCCGCCGCGCTCGCGCTGCTGCAGAAGTCCGCCGCATCGGCGGACGCATCCCGCGAGATCCGCCTGGCCTATGCACGCGTGCTGGTCGCCGATCGCCAGTATCCGGCGGCGCGCCGCGAATTCGAGACGCTGCTGAAAGCCT
Organism: Burkholderiaceae bacterium; assembly: GCA_044225415.1. Classification (GTDB taxonomy): domain Bacteria; phylum Pseudomonadota; class Gammaproteobacteria; order Burkholderiales; family Burkholderiaceae_F; genus JALORV01. The sequence goes on from JBGAIO010000008.1 coordinate 600, forward strand.
ATCCGGACGATGCCGACCTGCTGTATTCGCTGGCGCTGCTGTCGATGCAGGGCAACCTGCGCAGCGAGGCGCGCAGCTACCTCACGCGCTACCTCGCGCTGATCGAAGCCGGCGGCAACGACGATCGCGACCCCGACCAGGCGTACCTGTACCTCGCACAGATCGCCGAGGACGAGAAGCAGTACGACGAGGCGCTGAAATGGCTGCGCCGCATAGAAGGCGGCGACGAGCTGATCCCCGCGCGCGCGCGCGAAGCGCTGGTGCTGGCCAAGATGAAGCGCATGGACGAAGCGCGCAAGCTGCTGCGCACGACGCCGGCCAACACGCCCGAGGAGCGCATGCAGCTCACGCTGGCCGAAGCGCAGCTGCTGCGCGATACGCAGCGCTACGAGGAAGCCTACAAGCTGCTCGCGCAGGCGCTGGAGAAGACGCCCGACGCGGTGCCGCTGCTCTACGACTCGGCGATGACCGCGGAGAAGCTCAATCGCATTGACGCGATGGAAAAGCAGTTGCGCCGCGTGATCGAACTGCGGCCCGATTACGCGCACGCCTACAACGCGCTCGGCTACAGCTTCGCGGACCGCAACGTGCGACTGCCCGAGGCGCTGACGCTGATCGAGAAGGCGCACGAGCTTGCGCCCGACGACGCGTTCATCCTCGATTCGCTCGGCTGGGTCTACTTCCGCATGGGCAATCTGCCGCAGGCGCGCAAGTACCTCGAGATGGCCTACGCGATCCGGCCCGATGCCGAAGTCGCGGTCCATCTCGCCGAAGTGCTGTGGGTGAGCGGCGAGCAGGCGCGTGCGCGCGAACTGCTGCGCGACGTGCGCGCGCAGGAGCCCGGCAACGATCTGCTGAAGTCGACGACCGCGCGGCTGAAGATCACGCTGTGAGCGCGTCGAGGGTGAACAGCGCGGCGCGCCGTTCACCGGCCTGGGTCGCGGCGACGCTGCTGCTCGCCGCCTGCGCAACGCTGACGGCTCCGCCGGACCGCGTGCATGCGGGCCGCTTCAGCGCGTCGACGATCCTCGCCACCGGCTCGGCCCCGGGCGCGGCCACGCCGCAGAGCGTGTCCGGCCGTTTCTCTGTGGAAGTGCGCGGCGCGCGGCGCATCGTCGAGGTCGCCACACCGCTGGGCACGACCATCGCGCGCATCGACATCGCGCCGGGCAGCGCGACGGCGATCGGGCCGCAGTTGCAGACCGTCAGCGGCCCGGACCCGGATGCGCTGGTCGAACAGTTGCTCGGCTGGCGGCTGCCGGTGAGCGGACTGACGGACTGGATCGAGGGTCGCCCTGCCGCTGGCCGCCCAGCGCGCACTGAAGGCGAACCCGGCCGGTTGAGCCTGATCGAGCAGGATGGCTGGCTGATCCGTATCGAGGAATACAAGGCCCCCGGCCAGCCGCGCCTGCTGACGCTCGAGCGACCGCCGACCACCCACGAGCAGGGTCTGCGCGTGCGTCTGGTGCTCGAGGATTCAATCACCTGAGCGCTTGCGATGCAACGCGCCTACGCGCTGCCGGCTCCCGCCAAGCTGAACCTGTTCCTGCACGTGCTCGGGCGGCGCGACGACGGGTATCACGAGTTGCAGACCGTGTTCGCGCTGATCGAACTCGCCGATTTCATCGACATCGAACGCCGCGACGATGCGGTACTGCGAAGGTCGGGGGACCTTGTCGGCGAGATCGAGAACGACCTGGTCCTGCGCGCGGCACGTCTGCTGCAGCAGACGACCGGGGCGCGCCATGGCGCGGACATCCGCGTGGTGAAGCACATCCCCGCCGGCGCGGGGCTCGGTGGCGGCTCGTCGGACGCCGCCACCACGCTGATCGCGCTGAACCGGATCTGGAACTGCGGGCTCGATAGAGCGCGCCTGGCGGAACTGGCGCTTGCACTCGGTGCCGACGTGCCGTTTTTCGTGCAGGGCAGCAATGCCTTCGGCGAGGGCCGTGGCGAGCGGCTGACGCCGCTGGATCTGTCCTCCGCGCAGTACGCGGTGATCTGGCCTCAAGTGCATGTTTCCACACAGGAAATCTTCGCTGACCCCGGTTTGACACGAAATACCAAAGCCACGAAAATGGCGGACTTTTCTGCGCGCGCATCGGCGGATGGGGCGCCAAGGTTCGGCACCAACGATCTGCAGGCCGTTGCGGTGCGCAGAGCCCCGGTCATCGGGCAGGCGCTGGACCATCTGCGCCGCTTCGCACCCGTCGACGCGGTGCGGATGACCGGCTCGGGCTCCGCGGTGTTTGCGGTGACCGATGAATTGAGGGCAGCTGCGGCTGTCGACCAGCTTCCTGAAGGCTGGCAGGGTTGGGCAGTGAAGGGATTGCAGGAGCATCCGCTGCGCATCTGGTGAAGATGCGGAGGCACGCGGCGGGTGTGCAGTGAAGGTCGTGCTGGGGAGTCGCCAAGCTGGTTAAGGCAGCGGATTTTGATTCCGCCATTCGAGGGTTCGAATCCTTCCTCCCCAGCCAATCGTTCGAATCGCCGTGCAACCGGGTCACCGCATGAACGGGACCCGGTCGGCACGGCGACTTTCTTTCTGAACGGACGCGCCCGGATGGCGCGCTGGTGCAGGCCATGGCCTTGATGGTCCCCGACAACCTGATGGTCTTCACGGGCAACGCGAACCCGAAGCTCGCGCAGGCCGTGGCCCAGCACATCAACATTCCGCTCGGCAAGGCACAGGTCTCGCGCTTCTCCGACGGCGAAGTCATGGTCGAGTTGTTCGAGAACGTGCGCGGCAAGGATGTGTTCATCCTGCAGCCCACGTGCGCGCCAACCAACGACAACCTGATGGAGATCATGATCATGGCCGATGCGCTGAAGCGCGCGTCGGCCGGTCGCATCACCGCGGCGATTCCGTACTTCGGCTACGCGCGGCAGGACCGCCGGCCGCGCAGCGCGCGCGTGGCCATCAGCGCCAAGGTGATCGCCAACATGCTGCAGGTGGTGGGCGTGAGCCGGGTGCTGGTGATGGACCTGCACGCCGACCAGATCCAGGGCTTCTTCGACATTCCGGTCGACAACATCTACGCGAGCCCGATCCTGCTCGGCGACCTGTGGAAGCACAACTACGACAAGCTGGTCGTGGTGTCGCCGGACGTCGGCGGCGTGGTGCGCGCCCGCGCGCTCGCCAAGCGCATGGAAGCGGAGCTCGCGATCATCGACAAGCGCCGTCCGCGCGCCAACGTGGCCGAAGTGATGCACATCATCGGCGAAGTCGCGGGCCGCAACTGCGTGATCATGGACGACATGGTCGACACGGCGAATACGCTGTGCCAGGCCGCGCAGGCGCTGCGCGAGAGCGGTGCTCTGAGAGTGATGGCCTATGCGACGCACCCGGTGCTGTCGGGCAAGGCGATCGAGCGGTTGAACAGTTCGGTGATCGACGAGCTGGTGGTCACAGACACGATTCCGCTGTCGGCCGCCGCGGCGGCGTGCCCGAAGATCCGGCAGCTGTCGTGCGCAGCGCTGCTGGGTGAGACGATTTCGCGCATTGCGCGCGAGGACTCGGTGAGCTCGCTGTTCATCGAATGAACATCGGAATGAGCATCGAGTGAAGACCTGCACAGGCATGCGCCTGTGCTCAACAACCCTGTCGTGACTGGTCGCGGTCCGCGGGATCATGGAGAGTGAAATGAAGGTAGTAGCCAACAAACGAGACGCGCAGGGCACGAGTGCGAGCCGCCGCCTGCGCCACGCCGGCAAGGTGCCGGGCGTGCTTTACGGCGGCAGCGGCGCCGCGCAGGCCATCGAGGTGGAGCACAACCCCCTCTTCCACGCGCTGCGCAAGGAGAAGTTCCACGCGTCGATCCTCGAAATGGAACTCGACGGCAAGGCCGAACGCGTGCTGCTGCGTGACTTCCAGATGCATCCGTACCGCCCGGTGGTGCTGCACGTGGACTTCCAGCGCGTGTCGGAGGACCAGAAGATCCACATGCGCGTGCCGCTGCACTTCTCCGGCCAGGAGGAATCGCCGGCGGTGAAGGCGGCCGGCGGGCTGGTCAACCACGTGATGTCCGAAGTCGACGTCGCGTGCCTGCCGAAGGACCTGCCCGAGTTCATCCAGGTGGACCTGTCGGGCCTGCAGGCGCATCAGTCGGTACGCGTGCTGGACCTGAAGATGCCCGCCGGCGTGACGCCGGTCCTGAAGGGCAAGGAGAACCCGGTGGTCGTCGCCGTCTCGCGCACGGTGAGTGGCCGAGGAAGACGCCGCCGCTGCCGCGGCGGCGGCCGACGTTCCGGCCACCGCGCAGAAGGCGCTGCGCCGGCCGCAGGCCGGTGCTGCGCCTCGCCAAGGGGCGGCAAGGACGGCGGCAAGGACGACAAGGCCAAGGCGACAAGAAGAAGCAAGCAGAAGCGGCCGGCTATAGGCTGGCTGCGCTGGCGCGAGGCAGCGCGTCTGGTCGCCCGCCACGTACCGCTGCGCGCAGCGGGCCTTTTTCATGGATGAACCTGACGCAGTGTCAAGGAACGCACGGCGATGAGGCTTTCAGATCGACGGCATCCGGCTCATCGGCCGGATTGGGCAACGTCGGCGCCGAATATGAGGACACGCGCGCCACAACGCAGGCTACTGGCTCGTGGATTCGCTACGCGCAGCGGCGTGCGCTTTCGCCCTCGAACGCAAGTTCCACGGCGACGTCGCACGCATCCGCATCGGCGGACGCGACGCATGGTTGCTGAAGCCCACCACCTACATGAACCGCTCGGGCCAGGCCGTGGTGGCGATGGCGCTGTTCTATCGCATCCTGCCGACGGCGATCCTCGTCGTGCACGACGAACTCGACCTGCCGCCGGGCGACGTGAGACTGAGGCGTGGTGGCGGCACTGCCGGCCACAACGGGTTGAAGGACACGCAGGCGAAGCTGTCCACACCGGACTTCTGGCGCCTGCGCATCGGCATCGGCCATCCACGCACGCTGCAGCTGAACCAGGAGGTCGCCGACTTCGTGCTGCATCCGCCGCGCAAGGACGAGCAGCCGCTGATCGACGATGCGGTTGCGCGCGGCGAGTCGGTGATCGGCCTGCTGGTGGAAGGCTGCTCGAAGCCGCCATGCTGCGGCTGCATACGCGACTGGAGTGAAGTGAAGTCGGCGACCGTCGTGCACGCCGGCGAGCTGCGTGCGCGCACTGGCCAAGCGCGGCCTGTCGCCGGCGGACATCGACCGCATCCCTGCGGCGCCGGCGGGCCGAAGGCCTCGCGCTGCCGCTCGACAGCGTTGTTTGCGCGCGAGTGGCTGCCGTGCATGCCCTCCATCGAATTGATCGGTGCGTCGATCGGCGCCTGGCGCATGGCCGCGCCGCGCAGCGCGAAACACCGTCTGCGCTGGGATCGCTCTTCGCAGCACGCGTACGTCCGCGGCAGAACGATACGCACAATTCGCCGGCTGAAGTGGCATATCGCCGATGCGCAGGCGGACGGCCTGCTGCCTCGATGTGCGCGCAGGCTGCACACTGTCGGTCATCACCGCGCGTGCGCGCGGTCCGCTGCGGGCCAACACGCGCGGCGCGTTCGCGCGCACCGCGATCGACAACCTGCTGGCGCGCACGCGGCTGGCGCGCCATCTGCAGCGCGTCGTGTTCCGCGCCGGCGCCGGACTGCCTGTCGGCGGACGACGGCTTCGACACGCAGGCGGGTCATGCTGACGGGCCGCCAACCAGGAAGACGCTCTGCTCGCGTCAGGCTCGATCCCGCTGGTCTGCGAGCCGGTGCGCGACATCGCCGGCGCGCCGCCCGGCGACTACTGGGATGGCGGGCTCATCGACTATCACCTGCAGCTGCCCTACGACCGCCTGCCTGGCCTGGTGCTGTATCCGCACTTCGTGCCGTGGATCACACCGGGCTGGCTCGACAAGTCGCTGCCGTGGCGCGCGAAGCCGCGCTCGCACGCCTGGCTCGCCAACGTGATCCTGATCGCGCCGTCGCCCGACATGCTGGCGCGGCTGCCCAACCGCAAGCTGCCCGACCGCAACGACTTCTACCGCTACGCGCAGGACCACGCGGCGCGCATCCGCGACTGGGAGCGCGCGATCGCGGAGATGCAGCGCTACGCCGAGGAAGCGATGACGTGGCTGACGAAACCGGACGTGGCGTCGGTGCAGCCGCTGTAGACCCCCGCCGTCGCCCCGGCGCAGGCCGGGGCCTGATTTCCGTCAACGCCACCTTGGATCCCGGCCTTCGCCGCGATGACGACAGGCCGTGCAATGCTGCCGTACCGATTGCGCAAGCGCCCGAACGGAATGTGCTTCATGGCGATCCGGGGCGGTCGCGCACGACCGCCCGCAGATAGTCCTCGCGCGTGTTCAGTCCAACCGGCTTCATCATCACGATCGTGCGTCAGTTCGCCGATCTGCACCTCGGCACGCCGCCGCACTTCGCCGTAACCAAGGCGCTCCCAGAATCGGCGCCCGCGCGCATTGCATTCGACGACGCCCAGCCGCAGCCAGCGTGCGCCCTGCGCGATCGCCCAGGCTTCATAGCAGCGATAGACCTCGTGCGCGAAACCCGTGCCCTGTCGCGCATCCTCGACGATGAAGAATCCCAGATGCATGACGCCGGGCGCAGGCAGGTCGGAGGCCGCGCCGATCTCGCCGACGATGCGCTGCGTGGAGCGATCGCGGATCAGCCAGTTGTGCAGCTCCCGCCAGTGCATGTCCGCCGGTGGCTTCGTGTCGAAGTCCGCCTCGGCCTCGTTCGGAAGCGGCGGTATGCCGTGCACCGTCTGCCAGTAGCCCGGGTTCGCCTCGTAGAACGCCTGCAGATCGGACAACGTCGCGCGCTCGACGGTATACCAGAAGCGTCCGCGGCGGCCGCAATGTCTGCAGAGCGCGTCATGCAAGCTTCAGTTCCATCACCAGCTCGCCGTCGTCTTCCTCGCCCGTGTACGCGAAACCCAGCGAACCGTAGAAGCGCGCCAGCCGGTCCGCGTCCTTCACGTGCGAGACCAGCAGGCGCCGCGCGTCGGGCCGCGTGCGCACATGCTCGACCAGCCCCTCGACAGCCGCGCGTCCGAATCCACGCCCTTGATGCTTCCTGTCGACCATCAGCCGCCAAAGGAAATACTCGCGCTGTTCGGGCGCCGTGCCGAGCGTGTGGTCGTAGAGCATGACGAAGCCGACCGGCTCGTCGCCGTCATAGACTGCGCGGAACCAGGCCTCGGGCGAGAAGTGCGCCTGGGCGATGGAGATGGCGTTCGGCGCGACCTGCCGGCCGCCATCGCCGGCGTCCGTGTCCAGGATGGGGCGCAACGTCTCGCGGGTGATTTCGCGCAGCTCGACGGGCATGGCGGTGTCCGGATGGAGAAGCTTGCGATAATTGCAGGTTTCGACGCACGCAGCACCCCCGGAAACTCCATGGCACTCAAATGCGGCATCGTCGGCCTGCCCAATGTCGGCAAGTCGACCCTCTTCAACGCGCTGACCAAGGCCGGGATCGCGGCCGAGAACTATCCGTTCTGCACGATCGAGCCCAACGTCGGCATCGTCGAAGTGCCGGACGCGCGCGACTCACCGCGCTGGCCGCGATCGCGAAGCCCGAGAAGGTGCTGCCCGCGACCGTCGAGTTCGTCGACATCGCGGGCCTGGTCGCGGGCGCGAGCAAGGGCGAAGGCCTGGGCAACCAGTTCCTCGCCAACATCCGCGAGTGCGACGCCATCGCGCACATCGTGCGCTGCTTCGACGACGACAACATCGTGCACGTGTCGGGCAAGGTGGATCCGGTCTCCGACATCGAGGTGATCAACACCGAACTGGCACTGGCCGATCTCGCCACCGTCGACAAGCAGCTCGCGAAATGGAGCAAGGTGGCGAAGTCCGGCGGCGACAAGGAAGCGAAGCGGCTGGTCGAGGTGCTGGAGAAGATCCAGCCCGCCTTGAACGAAGGCCGGCCTGCGCGCAGCGTGGACCTGTACGCGGAGGAGCGCGCGGTGCTGAAGCCGTTGTTCCTGCTGACGATGAAGCCGACGATGTACGTCGCCAACGTCGAGGAGCATGGATTCGAGCAGAACCCGCTGCTCGATGCCGTCAGCACGTTCGCTGCGAAGGAAGGCGCGCCGGTGGTCGCGGTCTGCGCCAAGATCGAGGCCGAGATCGCCGACCTGCCCGAGGACGACAAGACGATCTTCCTCGCCGACATGGGCATGAGCGAGCCCGGACTGAACCGCGTCATCCGCGCCGGCTACGGACTGCTCGGCCTGCACACCTACTTCACCGCCGGCCCGAAGGAAGTGCGAGCGTGGACGATTCCCGCCGGCGCCACCGCGCCGCAGGCCGCCGGCGTGATCCACACCGACTTCGAGCGCGGCTTCATCCGCGCCCAGACCATTGCGTTCGACGACTTCGTGGCGTTCAGGGGCGAGAACGGGGCAAAGGAAGCCGGCAGGATGCGTGCGGAGGGCAAGGAGTACGTCGTGAAAGACGGCGATGTGATGAACTTCCTGTTCAACGTCTGATTCGCAATGCCTGACGCGATGAACGCCAGCATCGAAAGCCTGCACGTCTATCCGGTCAAGGGTTGCCGCGGCATCGCGGTCGAGCACGCGACGCTCGTGCCCTCCGGACTCGAAGTGCACGGCGTGGGCGACCGGGAATGGGTGATCGTCGATGCCGCGGGCCGGTTCCTCAGCCAGCGCGAGGTGCCGATCATGGCGCTGATCGAGACGCGGCTCGATTCGACGGCTCTGCGGCTGAAGGCGCCGGGCATGCTGACGCTCGAAGTGCCGCTCGCCAGCGAAGGCGATGTGCTGCCGGTGACCGTGTGGAACGACACGCTGCCTGCGGTGACGCAGGGCGACGTGGCCGACGCATGGCTCAGCCGCTTCCTCGGCCAGCCGTGCCGGCTGATGCGCTTCGATCCGGAAGCGCGGCGACTGTCGAACACGAAGTGGACCGACGGCGAACGGCGCCGTACAAGTTCGCCGATGCGTTTGCGCTGCTGGTGGTCTCGGCCTCGGCGCTTGCCGACCTGAACGCGCGCCTTCAGCCGCGCGGCGTGGCGCCGGTCGGCATCGACCGCTTCAGGCCGAACATCGTGCTGGCGGGCGTCGAAGCGCACGAAGAGGATTTCGCGAGCGCGCCGCGCATCGGCGCGGCCGGCCTGGAAGCTGGTGAAGCCGTGCGTGCGCTGCACGGTGCCCAGCGTCGACCCGGCGACCGGTGTACAGGGCACCGAGCCCGGCGACACGCTGGCGATCTATCGCGACGATGCGCGCATGGATGGCGTGACGTTCGGTATGAACGGCATCGTCACCCGCGAGGCGAACTGCGGCGCGGTGACGCCGTCGATGTCGAACTGGCGCTGTGACTACAACCTGTCGAGCGGCACTGCGCCGCGATAGGTCCACCAGCGCCACAGGGCTTCCAGCGGTCCCTGCGCACGACGGCGCAGCCACCAGCGACTGGCCTCGACCTGCACGACGAACACCAGCAGCGCCAGCGCGCTGGTCTGCGCGTAGCTCACCTGGTCGCCGAGTCCCAGACCCCACCCCGACAGCAGCACGCCCATCGCCACCGACTGCAGCAGATAGTTGCTGAGCGGCATGCGTCCCGCAGGGGCGAGCCACGCGACGAACGACCCCGGCGCACGGCGCATCCACGATGCCGCATAGGCGAAGGACAGTACGACACTGCCCGACAGCAGCCCCAGCACCCAGGTCGGAATGGCGATCGCCTGTTCGAGCTCCGCATTGGCGACCATCCAGGACGCCGCCGCCAGCGATGCCGGCAGACCGGCCAGCAGGCCGATGCGCAGCGCCTTGTCCCACGCCGGAGCGGTGCGGTCCGCCAGCCATCCGGCGCGCTGCGCGAGCAGGCCCGTCAGCATCAGCGCGATCACCGTCGGCAGCCCGAGCAGGTTGTTCTGCACCTGCCACACGGCCATCTCCGCGCGCAGCGGCCATTGCTCGAAGTAGCCCAGCGTCGCGCCCATCGCGATGTTCGAGCGCACCTCATCGGCCATGTCGGCCACGTCGACCAGGTCGCCGGCCCACATCAGCAGGAATCCCAGCCACGCCGCCGCGACCAGCCACCAGAACATCGCGGCCCGCGCCACGTCGCGCGCGGAGGCCTTCGCATGACGCAGCAGCAGGAAGCCGGCGATCGCGTAGGCCTGCGTGATGTCGCCGAAATAGACGACGAAGGCGTGCGCGACACCGAACGCGAGCAGGAACACCATGCGCCGGCGATAGATCGCGGCGGGATTCTCGTAGCGCTGCGCGAGCTTGCCGTACAACAGTCCGAAGCCCGCGCCGAACAGCATCGCGAACAGCGGCAGGAACTTGCCGGAAGCGAATGCGACCGTGCAGAAGTACGCGATGCGATCCGCGGGCGTGGGGTCCGGCGGCAGGAAGCCCACCGCGACCGTCGCGCCCGCCAGCCACGACTGGATGTTGACGAGCAGGATGCCCGCCAGCGCCAGGCCCCGCAGGCCGTCGATGTGCGCATCCCGGACGTCCCGCGGACGCGGCGCACCGGGTACTGCGCTCATGAAGCCGCCGGGCTACGCCCTGCGCTCACTCGATCGTCCCGCCCATCTGCTCGATCTTCGCGTGCAGCCACTTCTCGACCGACGGGAACACGAACTTGCTGACGTCGCCGCCAAGCTGCGCGATCTCGCGCACGATCGTGCCGGAAATGAACTGGTACTGGTCCGACGGCGTCAGGAACATGGTTTCGACGTCCGGCAGCAGGTAGCGGTTCATGCCGGCCATCTGGAATTCGTATTCGAAGTCCGACACCGCGCGCAGGCCGCGCACGATGACACGTGCGTTCTGCTGGCGCACGAAGTCCTTCAGCAGTCCGCGGAAGCCCGCCACTTCGACGTTCGGATAGTGCGACAGCACTTCGCGCGCGATCGCGATGCGCTCGTCGAGCACGAAGAACGGCTTCTTGTTGCGGCTGTCGGCGATGCCGACCACCAGCTTGGAGAACAGGCCCGCGGCACGACGGACCAGGTCCTCGTGGCCGCGCGTGAGCGGGTCGAAGGTGCCGGGATAGACGGCGATCACCATGGTGGGACGGGCCCTGGGGCACGCGAGGCTGCGAGGGCGCCGCGATTATTCATGCAGTCTCCGCCCCGCAGCAAATGGAACGCGACCCGGCCGGCGCGGCTGCTGCGGACGATGGCGAGCCCCGCCTGCGCGGCTTCGCCGTCGGTCAGCGGCGCGGGCGCTTCGACATAGGCCAGTCCGCCCGGCGCCAGCAGTCGCGCGGTTACCGCGAGCGCCGCTCCGTGCAGACCGGCATCGAACGGCGGATCGAGGAAGACCAGGTCGAACGACTCCGGTGGCCACTGCGCGGCGAACACCAGTCCATCTCCAGCCACAATGTCGATCTGATTCGCGGCGAGCTTCGCCTTCGCGGCGTGCAGCGACTGCAGTGCGCGCGCATTCGATTCCACCAGCGTCACGCGGCGCGCGCCGCGCGAGGCCAGCTCGAAGCCCAGCGCGCCCGTGCCGGCGAACAGATCCAGCCCGCGCACCGCGCCCAGGTCCGGCAGCAAATGGGCGATCCAGTTGAACAGCGTCTCGCGCACACGGTCGGGCGTGGGCCGCAGTCCCGGCACGTCGGCGACGGCGAGCGGCGTGCGTTTCCACGCGCCGCCGATGATGCGCACCTGCTGCGGCGCGCGCGCGAAGGACCTGCGCGCGCCGGACCCGGCGTTCGATGCGCCCTGCTTTGTTACACTGCCTTGCGACTTCGCGCGCGGGCCGCGCGGATCGCCTGCATGCCGGCTCTCCCGCGCTACCTGCCCTGCCGCATCTCCCGACGCTCTTCGCGACACCTGCTCCCCCATCGTTCGATGATAAGCCTCGTGATCAGTCATGGCCGTTGACGACGCGAAGGCCGGCTGGCTGGGCAAGCTCAAGCGGGGACTGACGCGCACGCGCGTCAACATCGTCGGACTGTTTTCTGGCGGCGTCGTCGACGATGCCTTCCTCGAAGAACTGGAAATGGCGCTGATCAGTGCCGACGTCGGCGTCGCGACGGCCTCGGAGCTGGTCGATGCGCTGCGCAGCACGATCAAGCTGAAGGGCTTGAAATCACAGGACGAAGTGAAGCTCGCGCTGCGCGACGAACTCGCGCAGCGTCTCGCCCCCGCCGAAGGACGCTTCACGCCGGACGCACACCGGCCGTACGTGGTCATGGTGTGTGGCGTGAACGGGTCAGGCAAGACCACGTCGATCGGCAAGCTCGCCAAGTGGTTCGCCGGCCAGGGCCGTTCGGTGCTGCTCGCCGCCGGCGACACCTTCCGCGCGGCGGCGCGCGAGCAGCTGGCGATCTGGGGCCAGCGCAACAACGTCGAGGTCATCGCGCAAAGCGGCGGCGATCCGGCCGCGGTGGTGTTCGACGCGGTATCGGCGGCGAAAGCGCGCAACGTGGATGTGCTGATCGCCGACACCGCGGGCCGCCTGCCGACGCAGGCGCACCTGATGGACGAACTGAAGCGCGTGAAGCGCGCGCAGGACAAGGCGCTGCCGGGCGCTCCGCACGAAGTCGTGCTGATCGTCGACGGCACCAATGGCCAGAACGCACTCGCGCAGGTGCAGGCCTTCGATGCGGCGGTGGGCCTGACGGGTCTGGTCGTGACCAAGCTCGATGGCACCGCCAAGGGCGGCGTGCTCGCGGCCATCACCGCCGCGCGCCGCGAACGGCCGCTGCCCATCTACTTCATCGGCGTCGGCGAAGGCATCGACGACCTGCAACCGTTCTCGGCGCGCGAGTTTGCCGATGCCCTGGTCGGCACGGAGATCGGCTCTTGAAGCTGGCCGCGGTGGACCTCGGCTCGAACAGCTTCCGGCTGGAAATCGGCCGCGTCGAAGGCGCGCTGCTGGTGCGCGAGGGCTACTGGAAGGAAACCGTGCGGCTGGCGGCCGGTCTCGATGACAGCGGCCGGCTGACGCGCAAGTCGATCGGCATCGCCATCGAGACGCTGGCGCGCATGAACGAGCGGCTGCGCGGCATGCCGTCGAAGCAGGTGCGTGCGGTGGGCACGCAGACGCTGCGCGTGGCGCGCAACGTCGACGAGTTCCTGCTCGAGGCGCAGCACGCGCTCGGCTATCCGATCGAAGTCATCTCCGGCCGCGAGGAAGCGCGGCTGGTCTTCGAAGGCTGCATGCACTCGCTGCCGCCGAGCGAGCGTCGACGGCTGGTGGTCGACATCGGGGGAGCGTCCACCGAAGTCATCGTCGGACAGGGCTTCACGGCGCTGCGCGCGGAATCGTTCAAGGTCGGTTGTGTCAACACGTCGCTGCGCTTCTTCAAGGACGGCCGCATCGATCGCGTGTCGCTGAAGAAGGCCCAGGTCGCGGCGGCCGCCGAACTCGAGGAAGCAACGGCCGGCTTCTCGCGCTCGCAGTGGGACGACGCCTTCGGCTCGAGCGGCACGGTCGGTGCCGTGTCGGAGATCCTGCGCGAACAGGGCTGGTCGGACGGCACGATCAACGGCGAAGGACTGCTCAGGCTGCGGCATGCGCTGCTGGAGGCGGGCGAGATCCGCCGCATCCGCCTGGCGGGACTGAAGCCGGACCGGCAGGAAGTGCTGGCCGGCGGAGTGGCGGTGCTGTCGGCAGTGTTCGAGACGCTCGGCGTGGATTCGATGCTGCCGGCGCGCGGCGCGCTGCGCGTGGGCGTCCTCTACGACCTGCTGGGCCGTCGCGAGCACAAGGACGTGCGCGACATGACCGTTGAACGGATGCTCGACCGCTTCGGCATCGACCGCGACCAGGCCCGGCGCGTCGCCGAGTGCGCCCTCGAACTGCACGATCCCGTCGTACCGGATGCCGATGAGGAGTCGCGCAAGCGCCTGCATTGGGCTGCGCTGCTGCACGAGACCGGCTTCGCGATCTCGCACAACGACTATCACAAGCACTCCGCCTACATGGTCGAAAACGGCGACCTCGCCGGTTTCTCGACATCAGACCAGCAGCGCATCGCACAGCTCGTGCTGGGGCAGCGCGGCAACCTGCGCAAGGTGCACGCCGCGCTCGAAGTGCCGGAGCAGCTCGCGCAGCTGATGGTGCTGAGGCTGGCGGTGATCCTGAATCACGCGCGCCGGGATCCGGGGTTGCCGCTCAAATCGCTGAAGTTCGGCAAGCAGATCGAACTGTCGCTCGACGGCGACTGGCTGGCGCGGCATCCGCTGACGCAGTACCTGCTCGACGAGGAAGTCGCGCACTGGGGGCGCGTCGGCCTGACGCTGGCCGTGCGCACTTTGTAGCCGTCGGCGGGGCGGTCTACAGCTGCTCGGGGCTGATCACCGCGCGCAGCACTGTCTGATGCTGGCCTTCGCGCTCGCGCGCGCTCAGCCACCAGGCGGCTGCCTTCTTTACCGACCATTCCTGCACGGCACCGGCCAGCAGATAGCTCGCGACACGACCCAGCGTCGGCTGGTGGCCGACGATCACGACCGGCGTCTTCGCACTTGGCCAGTCTGCAGCGGCCAGCACGTCTTCCCACTCCGCGCCGGGAGCGATGTCGTCGACGGTGCGCAGCTTGCGGTGGCCGACAGCCGCCAGCGCCTTGGCCGTCTGCTGCGCGCGCGTCGCCGGACTCACCAGGATGCGCGCACTGTCCGCCAGCTGCGCATGCAGCCATGTGGCCACGCGATGTGCCTGCTTTTCGCCACGCGCCGTCAGCCTGCGGCCCATGTCGGGCTCGCCGACTTCGGCTTCCGCGTGGCGCCACAGGATCAGTTCCATCCGCGTGTCCTCCTCAGGTCCCGACGCGGTCCGCGAGCTGGTTCAGCAGTTCCTGCTGCGCCGACCGCGCCTTCGCCGCCGCGCGCGGCGCGCGATAGCGGCCGTCCGGCTGCAGCACCCACGCGTCGCGCGTGTCGGCCAGGTAAGGCTTGAGCCCTTCGTCGATCACCCGGCGCGCGAGCTTCGGGTCCAGCACCGGCCACGCCACCTCGATGCGCTGGAACAGGTTGCGACCCATCCAGTCGGCGCTCGACAGGTAGACGCGCGCCTTGCCGTCGTTGCGGAAATAGTAGATGCGATGGTGTTCGAGAAAGCGGCCGACGATCGAGCGCACGCGGATGTTGTCGGACAGGCCTTTCACGCCAGGCCGCAGCGCGCACGCGCCGCGGACGATCAGGTCGATCTTCACGCCGGCCTGTGACGCCGCGTACAGCGCCTGGATCGTCGGTTCATCGGTGAGCGCGTTCATCTTCGCGATCACGCGTGCAGGCTTGCCGGCCTGCGCGAACTTCACCTCGGCGGACAGCGCGGCGAGCAGGTTCCGGTGCATCGTGAAAGGCGCCAGCCACATCCGCGACAGCTTCTCGACCTTCGTCATGCTGGTGAGGTGCATGAACACCTTCTCGGCGTCCTCGCACAGTTCGGGGCGAGCGGTCAGCATGCCGAAGTCGGTGTACAGCTTGGTGGTGGTCGTGTGGTAGTTGCCGGTGCCCAGGTGCAGATACGGCACCAGGCGCTGCTTGCCGCGCCGCTCCTCGCGACGCAGCACCAGCATCATCTTCGCGTGCGTCTTCAGGCCGACCACGCCCCATACCACCTGCGCGCCGACCGCCTCGAGCCGCTCGGCGAGGTTGATGTTCGCCTCCTCGTCGAAGCGCGCCTTCAGCTCGACCACCACCGTCACTTCGGTGCCGCGGCGGGCCGCGTCTTCGAGGATGTCGACCAGCACCGAGCTGATGCCGGTGCGATACAGCGTCATGCGGATCGCCACCACCGCGGGATCGACCGCCGCCTGCCGAAGGAAATCGACCACCGGATCGAAACTCTCGTACGGATGGTGCAGCAGGATGTCGTTGCGACGGATCGCATCGAACACATCGGCGCCGCTCGCCAGTCGTGCGGGCCAGGCCGGGACGAAGGGCGGCCAGCGCAGCGCCGGCGCCGTCACCTGGTCGACGAGCTCGTTCAGCCGCACCAGGTTCACCGGACCGTCGACGCGGAACACGGCGGCGTCCGGCAGCTGGAACTGCTCCTGCAACAATGCCTGCAGCGGCGGCGGACAGGTGGCCAGCACCTCGAGCCGCACCGGGTTGCCGAAGTGGCGCTGCGTGAGCTCCATCCTCAGCGCCTGGCGCAGGTTGCGCACCTCGCGCTCGTCGAGCCACAGGTCCGAGTCGCGCGCCACGCGGAACTGCGAGAAACCGGTGATCTCGCGTCCGGGAAACACTTCCTGCAGGTGCGCGCGGATCACCGACGTCAGGAACACGAAGGCCTGCTTGCCGGGCACGAGCTGCGGCGGCAGCGCGATCACGCGCGGCAGCACGCGCGGCAGCTTCAGGATGGCTGTCGCCGACGGCCGGCCGAACGCGTCCTTGCCCTCGAGCTGCAGGATGAAGTTCAGCGACTTGTTGACCACCTGCGGAAACGGGTGCGATGGGTCCAGCCCGATCGGCGACAGCAGCGGCCGCACCTCGCGCATGAAGTACTCGCGCACCCAGGCGCGCTGCGCCTCGTTGCGCTGCGCATGGTTGAGCACGACGATGCCGCGGCGTTCCAGCGCGGGCATGATCGTCTTGTTGAACAGTTCGTACTGCGCCTGCACCACCTGGTGGGCGCGTTCCATGATCGCCGCGTAGACCGGCGCACGCGGCGATGCGCCGCGCGTCTCGCGGATCTCCTCCGACAGGTCGGCCATGCGCACCTCGAAGAACTCGTCCAGCAGGGACGACACGATGCACACGTAGCGCAGCCGTTCGGCGAGCGGCACCGTGGGGCGCGTGGCCATCGCCAGCACGCGTTCGTCGAACGCGAGCATCGACAGCTCCCGGTTGAGGTACAGCTCGGGAGACAGCAATTCGGACTTTCGCCGTTCGGGCTTGTGTTTGTGGCGGCGAACCATAGCGAAGCGCGATGACGCGAGGATGACAATCGTACAATCGACCGCAAGACACCCATGACGCGACCGCCGCGGCACCCGCCACCAGCATGTCCTTTGCAGTTCCATCGCCCGCGCCCGCGATGGTCGTGTTCGACCGGGTCGTCCTGCGCCACGGCGCGACGGCACTGCGGCCGCTGAGCTTCTCGGTCGCGCGCAGCGAGTTCGCTGTCATCAGCGGAGCGGCGGGCTCGGGCAAGTCCGGCATATTGCGGCTCGTGGCGGCGCTCGAACAGCCGATGGCCGGGAGCATCACGGTCGCCGGAACGCCGCTGGCCGGGCTGCGCCGGCGCGCGCTTCTGCACCTGCGGCGCTCGATGGGAATCGTCACGCAGATGCCCCGTCTGCTCGACGAGGACAGCGTGTTGCACAACGTGGCCCTGCCCGCAGCGGCCGCCGGCATGGCGTGGAACTCCGCATGCGGGCGCGCGGCCACTGCGCTGCTGCGAAGCGGAGTCGCGTCGACGGACCACGCGGCGCGGCCGCCCCAGTTGTCAGGCAGCGCGCGCCAGCGCGTGGCGCTGGCCCGTGCGCTGGTCAACCGCCCCGCGCTGCTGGTGCTGGATGAGCCGGCGGCGCAACTGGACGAGGCGGCGGCCGCCGACATGATGAAACTGCTCGACCAGTTCGCGGCCAGCGGCGTGACTGTGCTGATGGCCTGTGCGCGGCCGGACACACTGCCGCTGCCGGCGCGCGCGCGCACGCTGCGGCTGGATGCGGAAGGCGCTGAATGAGCGTTGTCACCAGCGCCGGCTACACGCTGCGCCGCGCAGCCGCGATCCTCGGCCAGCGCCCGGTGCGCTTCGTGCTGGGCATCGTCGTTAGCGCGGTGGCGATCGCGCTGCTGATCGGTGCAGCGTTCGCGACGTGGATCACTCCACAGGTCGTGCGACAACTGGGCGGACCGCAGATCAACATCTTCGTCACCGTCGGCACTCCGACGAAGGACGTCGATGCGCTGCAGGCGCGCGTGCTGGCACTGCCTGGCGCCCCCACCGTGATGCTGATTCCACGGGACAAGGCCCTTGCTGAACTGGCTCAACGCGCCGGTGCCGCGGCGGCGGAACCGCGCAGCAATCCGTTGCCCGACGTGCTGGTCGCGCAGTACGCGGTCAGCGTCGATCCTGCTCTGGTCGAGCAATCAGCGACCGCGGCCAGAGAGTGGGCCGGTATCGACAAGGTGCAGGCCGAGCTTGCCTGGCATCGAAGGCTCCATTCGCTGGGCGGCGCAGCCGGCGCAATCGCGGCAATCGTCGGCGGTGCGACTGCACTGCTGGCGCTGTTCGCGCTCTTGGTTGCGGCGGCCGCCCAGGCGCGTCCACCTCAGTATCAGGCCGAGGTCCTGCGCATCACCGGCGCCACCACGGGCTTCATCGCCCGTCCCTACGCGTGCGCGGCCGCGCTGACGCTGGCGCTCGGGGCGCTGCTGGCATTGGCCTTGCTGGCGGTGCTCGCGAGCGCGGCGCAACCACAGCTGGCCGCGACCCTGGACGCGCTGCCCGCGAGCCTGCGTGCGACAGCGTGGCCGTCTCCAGCACCGTGGCTGCCGGTCGCGATAGTCGGAGCGGCGGCCGTCGCAGGGTGGGTCGTCGGCGGTCTGGCAGCACTGCTCAGCGCGCGCGCAGAACCTGCCTCGTTGAGTTAGCGATCGCTTACTGTCAATCAAATGGCTATCACGCCATTTTTCCGAGCATAACGCTCGGGATTGAACTTATGCGAACGACCCTTCTCTAATCGTTAGCACTCGCCGATAGGGAGTGCTAGGATTCATTCTCCAAGGAGATCCATCCCAGTGACCGACACCCGTACCGCCACCGCCGATTCCCGCGCCCTGATCCCGTCCGACTCGCACGCCCTGGTCATGCACCCGGGCAGCGTCGGCAGCATCGACGCGTATATCCAGATGGTGAACCGCGTCCCGCTGTTGACCGCGGACGAGGAAGTGTCGCTCGCCCGTCGCTACCGTGATTCCGACGACCTGGATGCCGCCGGAAAGATGGTGCTGTCGCACCTGCGGCTGGTGGTTGCGGTAGCGCGCAACTACCTGGGTTACGGCCTGCCGCATGCGGACCTGATCCAGGAAGGCAACATCGGCCTGATGAAGGCCGTGAAGCGCTTCGACCCGGAGCGCGGCGTGCGCCTCGTGTCCTTCGCGCTGCACTGGATCAAGGCGGAGATCCACGAGTACATCCTGCGCAACTGGCGGCTGGTCAAGGTCGCGACGACCAAGGCGCAGCGCAAGCTCTTCTTCAACCTGCGCAGCATGAAGCAGGGTCTCGGCACGATGACGCCGGACCAGATCGAAGGCGTCGCGCGCGAACTGAACGTCAAGCCCGAGGAAGTCGCGGAGATGGAAACGCGGCTGTCCGGCGGCGACGTCGCGCTCGAAGGCCGCATCGAGGACGGCGAGGAAGAATTCGCGCCGATCGCGTACCTGGCCGACGAAGGCTCGGAGCCGACGCAGGTGCTGGCGCGGCGCGAGTACGACCTGCTGCAGTCCGACGGCGTGCGTGACGCGATCGCCGGGCTCGACCCGCGCAGCCGCCGCATCATCGAGGCGCGCTGGCTGAACGAGGACGCCGACGGCAAGGTCGGCACGGCGACGCTGCACGACCTGGCCGGCGAGTTCGGCGTTTCTGCGGAACGAATCCGCCAGATCGAGGCCAAAGCCTTGCAGAAGATGCGCACGGCGCTTGCTGCGCGCATGTGAACCCGGCGGCTCCCCGCGCCGGGATGGTTCAAGAGTCCGCCTCCGACTCTCCCCCTCTCCTCCGACGAGGCGGACAATCGCCCCAGCTGCCGCTGGGGCTTTTTTTGCCTGCGTCGCCGTGATCCGCTAGAGAAGCTGTTTCAGGTCGGCGACGATGTCGTCGACCGGTGTGCCGTGCCGGATGAAGAGACGTACGCGACCTTCGCGATCGAACACGTACGCGCCCGCAGTGTGGTCCATCGTGTAGGACGTCGGCGTCTTGCCCGCGACCTTCTGGTAGAACACCTTGAACTCCTTCGCCGTCGCGGCAACCTCGTCGGGCGTGCCGAGCAGTCCCTCGAAGCCCGGATCGAAGCCCGGCACGTACTGCGCCAGCAGTTCGCGCGTGTCGCGCTCCGGATCCACGGTGATGAAGATCACTTTCAGCTTCTCGCCGCTCGCGCCGAGCCGCTTCTTCACCTCGGCGAGGTCGGCGAGCGTCGTCGGACACACGTCCGGACACTGCGTGTAGCCGAAGAACACGACCACCACCCGGCCCTTGAAGTCGGCCAGCGTGCGGCGCGCACCGGTATGCGACGTCAGGTTGAAATCGCGTGCGTAGGGGGCGCCGGTGATGTCCACCGACTTGAAGGACGGCGGCGAGCACGCCGCCAGCACCACGGTGCAAAGGGCCGCCAGCACGGCCAGCGCAGCGCTGCGCATGGCGCGCCTCAGACGTAGTGATCGGCCAGCAGCGCAGCGAACAGTGCAGCGAGATAGACGATCGAGTAGTTGAAGGTCGCGCGCGCGAGCGCCGGGTTCGGCGCGCGATACAGCCGCCACGCGAAGCCGACGAACACCGCGCCGAGCACCAGCGCGCAGACCAGGTACAGCAGGCCGGCGAACTGCACGACGAAGGGCAGCGCCGTCGTCGCGACCAGCCCGATGGTGTAGAGCAGGATGTGCAGCCGCGTCAGCGGCTCGCCGTGCGTGACCGGCAGCATCGGCCAGCCCGACTTGCGATAGTCGTCGATGCGGTACAGCGCCAGCGCCCAGAAATGCGGCGGGGTCCATACGAAGATGATCAGCGCGAGCAGCCACGCTTCGGGCGGCGCGCTGCCGGTGACCGCGGTCCAGCCCAGCACCGGCGGCATCGCGCCGCTCATGCCGCCGATGACGATGTTCTGCGGCGTGTACGGCTTCAGCAGCACGGTGTAGACGACGGCGTAACCGACGAAGGTCGCGAGCGTCAGCCACATCGTCAGCGGATTGACCTGCGAATACAGCACCCACATGCCGGCGCCGCCGATCAGCGTGGAGAAGGCGAAGGCCTGCGCCGACGTGAGGTCGCCCTGCGGCAGCGGCCGCATGCGCGTGCGCGCCATCTGCGCGTCGATCTGCTGCTCGATCAGCGAGTTCACGGCGAAGGCCGCACCGGCCAGCAGCCAGATGCCCAGCGTCGCCCACGCGACCGTCGCCGCGGGCGGCAGTCCCGGCGTCGCGAGGAACATGCCGATGATCGCGCAGAAGATCGCGAGCTGCGTGACGCGCGGCTTGGTGAGCGCCCAGTACTGCGCCGCCAGGTGGCTCAGCGGGCGTCGGGGCAGGATCTGGTCGGGCACGGCGTTGAAAGGGGCTGCGGAACGACGGTGGAAGCAACGGCGGATTTTACCTCTGCGCCTGCGCGATGCGCAGGTTCGCAGCGACCAGCAGGGCGACGAGCAAAGCCGCGCCCCCGCTGTGCAGGACGGCGGCGGCCAGCGGCCAGCCGAACAGCACATTCGACAGCCCGGTCGTGACCTGCAGCGCGAGCGCGGCAAGCGTCCAGCGCGCGATGCGGCCGATACCCGCGATCCGCCACGCACGCCATGCGAACGCGCCGACTGCCGCGAGCACCACGATCGCGAACGCGCGATGCACCCAGTGGATGGCCACCAGCGCCTGGAAGGCAATCAGCTCTCCGCTGCCCGTCATGCCCAGCGGTCGCCACAGCGTGAAGCCCTGCGCGAAGTCCATCGCCGGCCACCAGCGCCCCTGGCAGCGCGGAAAGTCCGGGCACGCAAGCACCGCGTAGTTGCTGCTGACCCATCCGCCGAGCGCGATCTGAACGAAAACCACCACCAGTGCGAGCGCCGCCAAAGCCCGCCCTTGCAGCGCGCCTTCGGTCACGATGGGCCGCGGCGACTCGCGCAGCGCCAGCGCCACCAGCAGCGCGAGCAGCACGATGCCCCCGAGTAGATGCGCAGTGACGATCGCGGGCTGCAGCTTCATCGTCACGGTGAATGCGCCGAACGCGCCCTGCACGCACACCCACGCCAGCGTCGCGGTCGCCAGCCACGGCGATGGCGCGGCGGGATCGCGCCGCGCGCGGCGCCACGCCTGCACGGTCAGCAGGATGATGATGAAGCCCACGCCCATCGCGAAATAGCGATGCAGCATCTCGATCCAGGCCTTGGTCATCGTCACCGGGCCGGTGGGCTGCGCGCTTTCGGCCGCGCGGATCGATTCGCCCGCCGACAGCGGATTCGAATGGCCGTAGCAGCCGGGCCAGTCCGGACAGCCGAGGCCCGAGTCGGTCAGCCGCGTGAAGCTGCCGAACATGATCAGGTCCAGCGTGAGGAAAGCCGTGACCCAGGCGAGCTTGCGATACTTCGCCGGGTCGCGCGACCGCAGCACGTAGGCGAGCGGCACCGCCGCGACCGCGATGCCCTTCAGGGCGAGCCAGGCCAGCGCCGTCGCGTTCACTGCCTGGGCACCCGCACCCAATGGCTCGACGCCGTCAGCAGGCGCGCGAGGTCCTTCTTCACGCGCTGCGGCTCCGGATCGCGCGGCCAGCGCAGCATCAGGTTGCCCATCGGATCGACGACGTACACATGGCCGGCCGCTTCGCCGGCGGCGTCACCCGGCAGTGCCAGCCAGGCATCGACGGCACGCGCGGGAGCACGCACCACGGCCAGGCCTTCGTGCGCCCGCTTCAGTTCAGGATCGACCGGCGCGGCATCCGTGACCAGCCACACGCGCTCGACGCGGTCCATCTCCTTGCCGGTCATCAGCCGCTGCTGGCGCATCTGCAGCAGCGCGGCGCGGCAGGACGCGTCACACGCACCGCCCCCCGCTGAAACCAGCACCCAGCGGCCCGCCAGCTCATCGAAGGAAAACGCGGCACCGTCATCGCGCACCAGCGGAGGCCCCAGTACCGGTCGCGGCTCGATCAGCGTGCCGTAGTTGGTGCGTCCGCTCGGCGGGAATGCGTAGTACGCGAGATAGGACGCGACGACCGGCGCAATGCACACGGCGATGACGGCGTACAGCATGCCGTAGCGCCGCCAGTGAGAGCGCGGCTGTGCGATGGCTGCGGAGCTTTGTGCGGTCATTGCGCAGTCCTTCGGAGCGCCCGCGCACCGAACCATGCCGTCAGTCCGCCAGCCAGCGCCGCCAGCGCGTACCACTGCAGCGCATAGCCGCGATGCTTCTGCACGCCCGTATCGACGCGCGGCCAGTCGCGCTGCAGGCCGTCATCGACGGCGCTGGTCTGCTGCACCACGAAGCCGGGCACCGCGACGCCGGTGACGCGCGCGTATTCGTCGGGGGCGAGATTCGCCCAGATCGCCGGCGGCCGCGCACGCGTCTCCGCGGCCAGCTCGAGCATGCGCGGCACGCGCGCAACGGCCAGCCCTTCGACGGCAACCTCGGAGGCAGGCGTGGTCACCGGCGGCATCAGCGCCGGGTCGCGCGCATCGCGTGCAATCCAGCCGCGATTGACCAGCGCGCTTGAGCCGTCGGCCAGGCGCAGCGGGGTCACCACGTCGAATCCGGTCGCCGGTCCCTGCATGCGGTTGCCGACGTAGACCGTACCGCGCGCATCGAAGACGCCGCGCAGCTGCACTCGCGCCGGCAGGCGTGCAGCGACGGCTTGCCCCTCCGCCGCGCCGCCGATCGCCGACGCCGGCGCGTTCACCGCCGCGTCCCACGTCGCCTGCAGCGCCTGCTTGTCGTCGCCGCGCCGCGTCTGCCACTGCCCCAGCAGCACGCCCGCGACGGTGACGGCCACGCCGCAGGCGATGGCCAGCAGGGTCGGCAGGCGAGTGCCTCGTCGAGCTGCCGGAGTGCCGTCGCGCAAGGTCATCGCCATCACCGATGGGATAATTCCGTCCGAACCGGGTTGGACCGCATGCGCACCATCATCGTTCTGGCACTGATCGGCATCATCGTGGCGCTGGGCTCGGCACTGGTGTTCCTGGTGCGCGATCGCGGCACCACGAACCGCACCGTCAATGCCCTGACCGTGCGCGTGGCGCTGTCGGTGACGCTGTTCCTGTTCATCCTGTTCAGCTGGTGGATGGGCTGGATCGAGCCGCACGCGTACTGAGCCGCTTCCCCACCGATACGTCTAAACGACTGCGGCGCCCGCAGGCGCCGCAGCGTCGAGGCCGTCGTCGCCGCTACAGCCAGTAGACGACGATATACAGCCCGATCCACACCACGTCCACGAAGTGCCAGTACCACGCGGCGCCTTCGAAAGCGAAGTGATGGTCCGGCTTGAAATGGCCGCGCAGCAGGCGCAGCAGCACCACGCTCAGCATGATCGCGCCGACGAACACGTGGAAGCCGTGGAAGCCGGTCAGCATGAAGAAGGTCGAGCCGAAGATGCCCGACGACAGCTTCAGGTTCAGTTCCGAATATGCGTGGCTGTACTCGTAGATCTGCACGCACAGGAAGGTCGCGCCGAGCAGCACGGTGATGGCCAGCCACAGGGCGGCCGAGTTGCGATGGTTCGCGCGCAGCGCATGGTGCGAGATCGTCAGCGTCACGCCCGAGGTGAGCAGCAGCGCGGTGTTGATGGTCGGCAGCCAGAAGGGGCCGATCGTCGTGAACGGATCGACCACGCCGGCGGGACCGGAGTGCGGCCAGCCTGCGCTGAAATCCGGCCACAGCAGCTTGTGGTCGAAGTCGCCCAGCATCGGCGCCGTGATGACGCGCGCGTAGAACAGCGCACCGAAGAACGACGCGAAGAACATCACTTCCGAGAAGATGAACCAGCCCATCCCCCAGCGGAACGACGTGTCGACCTTGCCGAGGTACATGCCGCGCTCGGACTCCGCCGACACCAGCGAGAACCAGCCGAACATCATGTAGATCAGCGTGGCCAGGCCGATCGCGAGCGGGAACCAGCCGGTGGAGTTGTGATTCACCACCATCGCGGCACCGAAGCCGGTGAAGCCCATGGCGATCATGCCGACCATGGGCCATTGCGACGGCGCCGGCACGAAATAGTCCGGTCCCGCTGCCCCCGCTGTTGCGTGCGTGTTCGCCATGGTCTGCCGTTCTCCTTCCGCCTTCTACTATTGTCCTGTGCCGTCAGCCGACGACGAAACGCACCACCATGATCAGTCCCAGCACGAACAGCGCCGCGGCGATCACCCCCGCGATGATCACGTGCACGGGGTTCAGCTGCTGCGCGTCCTGTTCGTAGCCCGCGCGCTTGCGCACGCCGAAGAACGACCACATCACCGCGCGCATCGTCTGCAGGAAGCCCGCCCTGCGCGGCGCCGTCATCGCGTTCGCGTCCTCGGCCATGGCTTCAGCCGTTCGGCGCCGATGTGCGCGGCGCCTCGGGCCGCGCCACCGCGCCGGCCACTTCGAAGAAGGTGTACGACAGCGTGACCGTCTTCACGTCGGCCGGCAGCGCCGGGTCGATGTAGAACACCACCGGGAACTGGCGCGTCTCGTTCGCGGCCAGCGTCTGCTGCTGGAAGCAGAAGCACTCCAGCTTGGAAAAGTGCGCGGCGGACTGCTGCGGCGCGTAGCTCGGGATCGCCTGGCCCACCACCGTGCGGGCCTGGGTGTTGGTGAGATCGTAGGTGACCTGCACCAGTTCGCCCGGATGCACCTGCACGTGGTTCACGTGCGGGCGGAAGCGCCACGGTCCCTGCGCATTCGCGTCGAACTCCACGACGATGGTGCGCGACGTGTCGACCTGCGTGTTGCGCGCCGCGGCCGCTGCCCGCGCATCGCGCGTGGTCACGACGTTGATGCCGGTGATCTCGCAGATCTTGCGGTACAGCGGCACCAGCGCCCAGCCGAAGCCGAACATCAGCACCGCCACGATGATGAGCTTGCGCATCATCGTGCGGTTGTCGGCAGCGGTGTCGGGGGCTGTGTCCATGGGGAAGTGCGTAGGCGTGGTCGACTCAGCCGATGAACCAGCGGCGCGCGATGACGCCGATGAAGAACACCAGCGCGACGGTGGCGAGGATCCAGGCCGTGCGGCGGTTCTGCCGGCGCTCGTCGGCGTTGCCCTGCATGGCCTGCACCTACTTCACCACCGGCGGCGTTTCGAAGGTGTGGAACGGCGCGGGCGATTCCACCGTCCACTCCAGGCCGCCATCCTCGGCGTGCCACGGATTGGCGGCCGCCTTCGGCCCGCCCTTGATGCATTTCAGCACGATGAACAGGAACAGCACCTGCGACAGCCCGAAGCCGAAGGCGCCGATCGACGCCATCATGTTGAAGTCCGCGAACTGCAGCGGATAGTCGGCATAGCGGCGCGGCATGCCGGCCAGCCCCAGGAAGTGCATCGGGAAGAACGTGACGTTGAAGAAGATCATCGACGTCCAGAAGTGCCACTTCGCGAGCGTC
Source organism: Burkholderiaceae bacterium (assembly GCA_044225415.1). Classification (GTDB taxonomy): domain Bacteria; phylum Pseudomonadota; class Gammaproteobacteria; order Burkholderiales; family Burkholderiaceae_F; genus JALORV01. The sequence goes on from JBGAIO010000008.1 coordinate 26,788, forward strand.
TCGTCGTACATGTGCCCGGTCCACTTCGGGATCCAGTAGTAGGTGCCGGCGAACAGCGCGAACAGCGATCCCGCGACCAGCACGTAGTGGAAGTGCGCGACCACGTAGTAGCTGTCCTGCAGCTGGATGTCGATCGGCGCCATCGCCAGGATCAGCCCGGTGAAGCCGCCCATCGTGAACACGAAGATGAAGCCGACCGCGAACAGCATCGGCGTCTCGAAGGTCATCGAGCCCTTGAACATGGTCGCGACCCAGTTGAACACCTTCACGCCCGTGGGAATGGCGATCAGCATGGTCGCGTACATAAAGAAGAGCTGCCCCGTGACCGGCATGCCGGTCGTGAACATGTGGTGCGCCCACACGATGAACGACAGGATGGCGATGGACGCCGTCGCATAGACCATCGACGCGTAGCCGAACAGCGGCTTGCGCGCGAACACCGGGATGATCTGGCTGACGATGCCGAAGGCCGGCAGGATCATGATGTAGACCTCGGGGTGCCCGAAGAACCAGAAGATGTGCTGGTACATCACCGGGTCACCGCCGCCCGCGGCGTTGAAGAAGCTGGTGCCGAAGTGGCGGTCGGTCAGCGTCATCGTGATCGCGCCCGCCAGCACCGGCATCACCGCGATCAGCAGGTAGGCGGTGATCAGCCACGTCCACGCGAACATCGGCATCTTCATCAGCGTCATGCCGGGCGCGCGCATGTTCAGGATGGTCGTGATGATGTTGATCGAGCCCATGATCGACGACGCGCCCAGGATGTGCAGCGCGAAGATCGCCATGTCCATGCCCGGGCCCATCTGCACGGTGAGCGGCGCATACAGCGTCCAGCCCGCGGCCGTGGCGCCGCCCGGCACGAAGAACGACGTGACCACCAGCAGGCCGGCCGGCGGCAGCAGCCAGAAGCTGAAGTTGTTCATGCGCGCGAAGGCCATGTCGGGCGCGCCGATCTGCAGCGGGATCATCCAGTTCGCGAAGCCCACGAAGGCCGGCATGATCGCGCCGAACACCATGATGACGCCGTGCATCGTGGTGAGCTGGTTGAAGAACTCGGGCCGCCAGAACTGCAGGCCGGGCTGGAACAGTTCCAGCCGGATGCCCAGCGCCAGGATGCCGCCGACGAAGAACATCGTGAAGCTGAACCACAGGTACATCGTGCCGATGTCCTTGTGGTTCGTGGCGAACAGCCACCGCCGCCAGCCGTGCGGATGGTCGTGCGAGTGATCGTGGTGGTCGGCATGGCCGACATGCGGGTGGGCGACTGCGCTCATCGGTGCTCCTGATACGGGTGCCGGCTACTTGCGCGCGGCCTTGAATTCGGCGGGCTGCACCGCGCCGAAGCTGTTGCCCCACGAGTTCTTCACGTAGGTGGCGGCCGCGGCGAGTTCGACGTCGGACAGCGCCTTCCACGACGGCATCGCGTTCTTGCCGTCCAGCATGATGCGGATCATCTCTTCCTTGTTGGCCGCGACCTTCGAACCGGCCAGCGCCGGGAACGCGCCCGGCACGCCCATGCCCGTGGGCTGGTGGCAGGCCTGGCAGTTGGCGGCGTAGACCTTGGCGCCGCGCGCGACCAGTTCGTCCTGCGTCCACTGCTTGTTCGGGTCATCCGCCGCCGCGGCCATCAGCTTCTTGCGACCGTCGACCCACTGCGTGTACTCCTGCGGCGTCACCACCTTGACGACGATGGGCATGAACGCGTGGTCCTTGCCGCACAGTTCCGCGCACTGGCCGCGGAACGTGCCGGTCTGCTCGGCGCGGAACCACGTGTCGCGCGCGAAGCCGGGAATCGCGTCCTGCTTCACCGCGAAGGCCGGCACCCACCACGCGTGGATGACGTCGTTGGCGGTGGTGATGACGCGGATCTTCTTGCCGACCGGCACCACCAGCGGCTCGTCGACTTCCAGCAGGTACGTGCTGGTGCGCGGCTCGCGGCCCTCGATCTGCGCAGCAGGCGTGGAAAGCTGCGACAGGAACGAGATGCCCTCGCCTTCACCGCGCACGTAGTCGTAGCCCCACTTCCACTGGTAGCCCGTGGCCTTGATGGTCAGGTCCGAATTGCTGGTGTCCTTCATCGCGACGACCGTACGGGTCGCGGGCAGCGCCATGACGATGACGATCAGGAAGGGGATCACCGTCCACACGATCTCCACCACCGTGTTCTCGTGCCAGTTGGCGGCGACCGCGCCCTTCGACTTGCGGTGCTTCCACACCGAATAGAACATCACGGCGAACACGGCGATGAAAATGGCCGTGCAGATGACCAGCATCAGGTTGTGCAGGCTGTAGACCTCGCGCGCGATCGGCGTGACCGGCGGTGCGAGGTTGTATCGGCTCTGGATCGCCAGCGCGCTGGTTGCCGCGCCGGCCATCAGCGCGCCAAGCCCCGCGCGCAGCAGCGTCGACCTGAAAGTTGCTGTCATTGACATCGCCCGTCCATTGCCCGGCGCCTGCGCCGGTCGTTGTTGCGTCCCGCCCGCCCCGCTGCGTCACGGCCGGCGCGTTGCGGATTCCCGCATCGGCGTCCCGCTGCCTGCCCACGAGGTGCCTCCCCACTGCAACGCGCAGATCTTTCAACCTGCCTGCGTCAACACTCATCCCGTGCAAGCCGGAAAGAGCCCGCGGATTATATTCAAACCCCTGTTGCCTGTAGTCAAACGAGGCGCGGGAAATGCGAATAGCATGCAGCCGTCCAGCGGTGGACAGCATCTTTCGTAACCACCGTCGTGACAGGACGGTGGTCTGCGTTGCAGCTGCAACTGGGGCCGCAGCGGGTCTATCGGCGGTCCGCGGACCGCTCGGACCGCGGCTGCATCACTTCGGCGGAATGCGCAGGTTCTGCCCCGGATAGATCTTGTCGGGGTGCGACAGCATCGGCTTGTTGGCCTCGAAGATCTTCATGTACGCATTGGCGTCGCCATAGAACTGCCTGGCGATCTTCGACAGCGTGTCGCCGCTGACCACGGTGTAGAACTGCGACTCAGGCTCCGACAGGTCGACCGTCATGTTGTCGTCCACCGCCGCGATGCCGTTGATGTTGCCGGCGGTGAGCAGCACCTTCTCCCTGGTGGCCTGGTCCTTGGCGATGCCGTAGACCTTCGCCGTCGCGGTCGCACCGTCATAGGTGACCGTCAGTGCCGTCACGGTCAGGCCCATCGAGTTGATGTGATTCTCGATCGCGGTGGCCGCCTCGCGATTGGCTGCCTCCATGGCCGCGGGATCTGTCTTCGCCGGCGCGGCCTGGGCCTGCTGCACGGTCTTGCCGAACAGCTTCTCGCCTGCATCCTTGAAGAACGAGATCAGACTCATGTCCTTACCTCCGTCTGTGGTTGTGCCCCGCGGGGCCGAGATTGCGTCGACTGTCGGTCCGCAACAGCCAGCGTTCTTCTGCGGCGGACTTTACTGCTTTCCGTCGCCCTCGTGCTTGCGGTCACGGATCTGCAGCTGGGAACGCAGCGCCTCGACGCCGACGGTCGCGATACCGCCGCCCGCCGTGGCAAACGCCGCGCCTTCGCGCGCAGCCGGCTGCCACGCATGTCCGTACGCGACTTCGAAGGTCAGCGGAATGCAGCCTGTGGCGTCGCGCCGTGCGTCGAGCGCCGCGAGCAGGCGGCGTGCACTGCGTCCGGACGGCAGCGCCGTCGGACGATCGCTGCGCGGATTCGCGCCGAGCGCGCGCACTTCGGCCAGCAGTTCGCGCGGACCCGGATAGGTCAGCGTGAGCTGCTCGACGTCCATCACGGGCGTGGACAGTCCCGCCGCGACCATCATGTCGCCGAAGTCGTGCATGTCGACGAAGGGCATCGGGGATGACGCAGGCAGTGCTTCGACCACCGCGGCACGCAGTTCGCGCAGCGTGTCGGGGCCGAAGCAGCTGAACAGCAGCAGGCCGCCGGCGCTCAGTACGCGCCGCCATTCCGGAATGGCCGCGTGCGGCCGCGGGTGCCAGTGCAGCATCAGGTTGGACACGACAAGGTCGACGCTGCCCGCGGCCACGGGCAGGCGGCCGCCGTCGGCGACGATCCATTGCGGCGGCGCGCGCCACAGGCGGGCGAGCCCTGTTCGCGCTGCTGCCCACGCCGGCCGGCGTGTGCGACAGCGCCCGACAGTTCGACGCCGGTCCATTCGGCCTGCGGGTGCAGTGCCTGCAGGCGGGCGCGCATCCGCCTGAGTCCGCAGCCCACGTCGAGCATGCGCCGCGGCCGGAGGTGGATGTATTCGAGCCGCGACACGAGCCGCTCGCCCACTTCGCGCAGCAGAACGTCGTGCCCGGCGAGTCGCGCTGCGCGGTGGTCGAACTGACGCGCGACGGTGGCGATGCTCAGGGGCCGCGCGGCCGCGCGTGCATCGCTGCCATCGACAGACTCATCGTCCCGCGCATCGCCCCGCGCCCCGTTCATGCGACGAGTATAGGTGCCGACATGGAGCGAACTGCAGGCCGGCCGCCGTCCGGGAGCACGCGCGGCTAAGCTCCCGCGCATGGACGATGCCACTGCCACCGAAGCGCGCGGGTCGTCATGGCCGCGCTGGCTCGCCCGGCGCTGCGTGGTGTGCACGCTGGCTCCCGGCGATCCGCTGTGTGCAGGCTGCACCGGCGACTTCTTTCCACCCGGCGTATCGCGCTGCCTGCGCTGCGCAGCCCGCATTCCGGTCGCGGCGTCGCTGTGCGGACAGTGTGCCGCGCATCCGCCGTACTACGACGGCACGCTGACCCTGGCCGACTACGCCGCGCCGGTCGCCGGCATGGTCGCCGCGTTGAAGTTCAGCGCCCGCATCGATCTCGCCGACGCCTTCGCGCGGCTGCTGGCGCGCCGCGAGACCGAAGCCGCCGGCGCGCTGATCGTCGCCGTGCCGCTCGCCTTCGAACGACAGCGTGAACGCGGCTTCAACCAGTCTCACGAACTCGCCCGGCGCTATGCGCGCCATCTGCGCATCGCATTGCCGCCACCACTGCTGCTGCGCACGCGCCACGGCCCGGCGCAGCAGTCCTTGGCGCGCGAGGAACGACTGCGCAGCATGCGCGGCGCCTTCGCCCTCGCGGGTTCGGCCGCGGCAGCGTCCGTGCGCGACCGCACCGTCATCGTCGTCGACGACGTGATGACCACCGGCAGCACGCTCGACGAGGTCGCGGCCACGCTGAAGGACGCCGGCGCGGCCCGCGTGCTGAACCGCGTCGTGGCGCGCACGCCCTGAGCAAACAGCGATGTTCAATGTTGTCCTGGTCGCGCCGGAGATTCCGCCCAACACGGGCAATGTCATCCGGCTGTGCGCGAACACCGGATCGACATTGCACCTGGTGCGGCCGCTGGGCTTCGACCTGACGGACAAGCAGCTCAGGCGCGCAGGACTGGATTACCACGAGTATTCGACGATGCGGGTGCATGCCGACTTCGACGCCCTGCTCGCCAGCCACTCGCCACCACCGGAGCGCATGTGGTGCTGCACGACGCGCGGCACCCGGCGGCACAGCGACGTCACTTATCGGCCAGGCGACTGGCTGGTGTTCGGCTCCGAGTCGCGCGGCCTCGACGACGCGCTGCGCGAGCGCTTCGCGCCGGCGCAGCGGCTGCGTCTGCCGATGCGGCCGGACAACCGCAGCCTGAACCTGTCCAACGCGGTGGCGGTGGTGGTGTACGAGGGTTGGCGGCAGCTGCGCTTCGAAGGCAGCGCGTGACACGGCTGTCAGCGGCACTCTGCACCCAGGAACCGGGCCCCGGCCTTCGCCGGGGCGACGGCCACCACGAGCGGCGCGGCGCGCGAGAAATCAACCGCGATCCGCGTCGACCTTTGCAGGATGCTCGCGCCGCATCGTCTCCGCGTGCAGTTCCAGCCGGTCGAGCAGCAGTTCCGCTGAATGCTCGACGATCAGCAGGTCCCAGTGTTCGGGACGGATGAAGCCTTCGCGCGCCGCATGGCGCAGGAACTGCTGCAGGTGATCGAAGTAACCCGCGACGTTGAGCACGCCGACCGGCTTGGCCTGCAGTTGCAGCTGCAGCCACGTGATCATCTCGAACATCTCTTCGAGCGTGCCGTAGCCGCCGGGCAGCACGACGAAGGCGTCGCTGCGCTCCGCCATCAGGCGCTTGCGTTCGTGCATCGTGTCGACGACATGCAGCTCGCCCAGGCCCTGGTGCGCGACCTCGGGCCGCATCAGGTGCTGCGGAATGACGCCGACGATGTGAGCGCGGCGCGCCAGCGCGGCGTCCGCCAATGCGCCCATGATGCCGACGTGACCGCCGCCGTAGACGATGGTCGTCCCCCGCCGCGCAAGCACGTCGGCGAGCGCACGCGCGGCGTCGGCGTAGTCGGGTCGCTCGCCGGACTGCGAGCCGCAGAACACGCACACCGACCGCAGGTTCATCGCGCGCCCTCGCCTCTGCCGTCGTCCGTGCGCAGGCCGGCATCGTCTTCCGGCCGCGGCTCGCGCGCCAGCAGCCGCTGCAGGGCCTGCTGCGGCGTCAGCGTGCCGTCGAGCACGGCACACACGGCATCGGTCAGCGGCATCTCCACGCCGGCACGACGCGCACGCGCCTGCACCGCAGGAGCGGAACGCACACCTTCGGCGACGTGGTCGAGCGAGGCCACCGCATCGGCGAGCCTCGCGCCACGCCCGAGCGCGAGGCCGACCCGCCGGTTGCGCGACAGGTCGCCGGTCGCGGTCAGCAGCAGATCGCCGACGCCGGTCAGCCCCATGAAGGTCTCGGGCTGCGCGCCGAGCGCGACGCCGAGCCGCGTCATCTCCGCGAGGCCGCGCGTGATCAGAGCGGCGCGCGCATTGGTGCCGAGCTGCAGCGCATCGCTGATGCCGGTGGCGATCGCCAGCACGTTCTTGACGGTGCCGCCGATCTCCACGCCGATGACATCGTCGGAGGAGTAGATACGCAGCGCGCCGCCATGCAGCGCGCGCGTGACCCGCGTGCACAGCGCCGGGGAACCCGCGACGGTCAGAGCGGCCGGCAGTCCCTGCGCGACCTCGAGCGCGAAGCTCGGCCCCGACAGCGGGCCGCTGCGCACGACGGCATCGGGCCATTCACGCGCGACGACCTCGTGCGCCATCGACTGGTCGGTCTCGTCCAGTCCCTTGCACAGCCAGGCGAGCGGCGTCTCGGTGCGCAACGCCCGCAGCCGGCCGCACATGTCGCGCAGCGCCCGTGTCGGCGTGGCAACGACGAGCAGGCCACCGTCGGCATGGCCGACCGCGGCCGGCAGTTCATCTGAGAGCGCAAGCCCGGGCGGCAGCTCGATGCCCGGCAGGTAGCGCGCGTTGCTGCGCGTCGCGCGCAGCGCGCGTGCCTGCCCTGCATCCCGCACGTAGAGCTGTACCGCGTGGCGCGGCGCCAGCACGCAGGCCAGTGCAGTGCCCCACGCGCCTGCGCCGAGCACTGCGATGTTCATCGCCGGAAGATCCCTCGCTAGGCGTTCGCAGCGCCGTTGGCACCGATCGCGCCGTTGGCCGCGGCGGGCTGGCCGGCCTGCTGCTGCGCCAGTGCGGCGAGCCGCTGCTGGTAGAACGCCTCGAAGTTGATCTCCGCCAGGTGGATCGGCGGCAGGCCGGTACGGCTGATCATGTCGGCGACATTCGACCGCAGGTACGGATAGACGATGCCCGGACACACGATGCCGAGGACCGGGCCGCGCTGCTCGTCGGTGAAGTTGCGCAGTTCGAAGATGCCCGCTTCCTTGCCTTCGACCAGGAACAGCACCTTGTCCTTGACCTTCGCCGTGACCGTCACGCGCACCACGACCTCGTACATGTGCTCGACGATCGACGAGTTGGTGACCTCGAGCTGCACGTCGACCTTCGGGCCTTCGTTCTCGAGGAATATCGACGGCGCATTGGGCATCTCCAGCGACGCGTCCTTCAGGTAGACGCGCTGCACCTGGAACACCGGGGTATTGGGATCGGCCGCGGGCGCGGCGGTAGCTTCAGTCATGTTCTCGCCTTCGGGGAAGGCCGCGAAGGCAGGGCCGTCGCGGCAGAGTGAATCGTCAATGGGAAACCGTGAAGATCGAACCGGGCAGAGCGGCTCTGCGTCGTCTAGGGGGTGAGCAGCGGCGTCAGCCGGCCCTCGCGGTCGAGCGCCGACAGGTCGTCGAAGCCGCCGACATGCGTATCGCCGATGAAGATCTGCGGCACCGTGCGGCGCCCGGTGCGCTCGATCATCTCGTCGCGCCGCGCCGGATCGAGATCCACGCGGACCTTCTCGATGGTCGTCACGCCGCGCGAACGCAGCAGCGCTTCCGCGCGCTGGCAGTACGGGCAGACCGCCGTGCTGTACATCAGGACCTGCGCCATTCCGTCGCTCCGTTCTTCCGGCACATCAGCCGCGCAGCGGCAGGCCCGCTTCGCGCCACGCCGCCAGTCCGCCGCCGAGGATGAACACTTCGCCGAAACCCTGGCTGCGCAGCTGCGCCGCCGCCTTGCGGGCGCGGGCGCCGCCGGTGTCGCAGACCAGCAGCAGCGGCTTGTCCTTCTTGAGTTCGTTCGCGCGCGTGCCCACCGCGTCGGCCGGCACGTTGCGCGCATTGGGCAGGCTGCCCTTGGCGAACTCGTCGGCGGCGCGCAGATCGACGATCTGCGCATGCCGGCCGTTGATGAGCTGCGTGGCCTGCAGCGTGGTGAGCACCGGCCCGCCGGCGCGTTGGCGCACCAGCGGCCAGATGAGCATCGCGCCGCTGACGAAGGCCACGGCGATCAGGATGATGTTGTCGAGGAGGAACTGCACGATGAGCGGATGATGGGCCGGGCGATTGGCAAAGCGTGAAATTATAGAATAGCCAACCGTCCCGAGAGAACCGTCCCGAGAGCCAACGACGCGGCGTGCCCGCGTGTTCGTCCAGGTACAGGCCCGTCATGTACAAACTCGTGCTGCTGCGCCACGGCGAAAGCCAGTGGAACCTCGAGAACCGCTTCACCGGCTGGACCGACGTCGACCTGACCGACAACGGCCGCGCCGAGGCGAAGGCCGCGGGTGAACTGCTGCGCGCCGAGGGCTACGCCTTCGACATCGCCTACACGTCGGTGCTGCGCCGTGCGATCCGTACGCTGTGGATCACGCTCGATGCGATGGACCAGATGTGGCTGCCGGTGGTGAAGAGCTGGCGGCTGAACGAACGCCACTACGGCGCACTGCAGGGCCTGAACAAGGCCGAGACCGCTGCGCGCTACGGCGAGCAGCAGGTGCTGACCTGGCGGCGCGCCTATGCGATCGCGCCCGAGCCGCTGGTGCCCGACGACCCGCGGTGGGCCGGCAACGATCCGCGCTATCGCCACCTCGCGCCGCACGAGATCCCCGCCACCGAGTGCCTGCGCGATACGGTCGCGCGGGTCATCCCGTTCTGGAACGATTCGATCGCGCCAGCGCTGGGCCGCGGCCGCCGCATCATCGTCACGGCACACGGCAACTCGCTGCGCGCGCTGATCAAGTACCTCGACGGCGTCTCGGACGACGACATCGTGAGCCTGAACATTCCGACCGCGCGGCCGCTGGTCTATGAACTCGACGAGCAGCTGAAGCCGCTGCGGCACTACTACCTCGGCAATGCCGACGAGATCGCCCGCGCGGCCGCGGCCGTTGCCGCGCAGGGCCGCGCGCACGCCGGCGCGTGAACGCCACCCGCGTCGCCCGTTCCGTCCTGTGCTTCGTCGCCGCGGTCGCCATGGCGGGCGCACCGCGGGTTCATGCCGCTGACGCCGCCGACCAAAGGCAAGCCCCCGGCGGCGAAACCCGCTCCCCCGGCAGCGGGCAAGGCGGCGCCATCCAAAGGCGGCACAGCGCGCGCGCCGACCCCCGCCGCACCGGCCGCCACCCGCCAGAGTCAGCAGACACTGCAGCGCGAGCAACGCGAACTGCAGGCAGAACTCGCCCGGCTGAAGCGCCAGCTGGCGGCCAGCGAGACCTCTCGATCGGAAGCCGCCGATGCGCTCGCCAGTTGAGCGCGCCATTTCCGACGCCAACCGGCGCCTGCGCGAGCTCGCCCAGGCGCGGGAGCGGGTGGAGCAGCAACTGCACGGACTGGCAGAACGCGACGCACGCGTTGCAGGCGACCAGGCGGGCGAACGACGCCGATTCGAGCAGTGGCTGCGCGAGCAGCATCGCGCATCGTTGCGCGATCCTTTAGAGGAATGGCTCGGCGGGGGCGACAGGCGCCGCCGGACGCGACGCGGTCTACCTGTCCTACCTGAAACTCGATGCCGGTGCCCGCCTGGCAATGCTGGCCACTCGGCGGGCCGAACTGGTCGATTTGCGCGACCTGACGCTTCAGAAGCGCGAAGAACTGGCCAAAATTTCCGAAGAAGAAACCAAAAGCCGACAGATACTGGAGACGGAACAGAAGCGCCGCAGGCTGGCGCTCGACCAGTTGGGCAAGCAGATCACCACCCAGCGACAGTCGATCGCGAAGCTCGAACGGACGACGCGCGCCTCGGTACGCTGATCGAGAAGATCTCGGCCGTGCTGGCCGAACAGGCCCGCCGCGACGCGGAACGAGAGCGGCAGCGCGCCGAACGGGAAGCCACCGCCAGGGCGGCAAGCCGCAAGCAGACCCTTCCGGCCGCCACCGCAGCCGCCAAACCCACCAGCCCTCCCGCCGCAACGGTTGCCAAAAGCTCCGCATCTTCGACGAATTTCGCCGAACTGAAGGGAAAGCTCACTTTGCCGGTCCAAGGCAGCATCACGGGCCGCTTCGGCGGCCCGCGGCGCGGCGACGACGGAGCCGCCGGGCCGGCCTGGAAGGGCGTATTCATCCGCGCGGCCGCGGGCAGCGACGTCCGCGCCGTGGGCGCGGGCCAGGTGGTGTTTTCTGACTGGCTGCGCGGCTTCGGCAACCTGCTGGTGATCGACCACGGCGACGGCTACCTTTCCGTCTACGGCAACAACGAGACGCTGCTGCGGAACGCAGGCGAGAAGGTTGCTGTCGGAGAAGTGGTCGCGTCGGTCGGAAATACCGGGGGCAACGACACCTCCGGCCTATACTTCGAACTACGTTTCCAGGGCCGTCCTTTTGACCCGCTCACCTGGGTCGCGGCACGCTAAGGTCGGCTAAGAACGGCGCATTAAGGTGCGCCGCTTTGGGGTTGCGCGTCCCTGCGTTTCCCCCGTTGATTCGGCTCCTGGAGGTTGCATGGCTGGCAGGCTACGCAGTGTGGGACTGGTGAGCACCGGCGTCATCGCCGGCGTGCTGGTCAGCCTCGGCATTTCCGCCTACGCGTTCCGCGATACGCGCGGCCAGATTCCGCTCGAGGAGATCCGGCAGTTCTCGGAAGTCTTCGGCGCGGTCAAGGCCAACTACGTCGAGCCGGTCGACGACAAGAAGCTGATGCAGGAAGCGATCTCCGGCATGCTGTCGGGGCTCGATCCGCACTCCGCGTTCCTGGATTCGGACGCGTTCAAGGACATGCAGTCCAGCACGCAGGGCGAGTTCGGCGGGCTGGGGCTGGAAATCGGCGGCGAGGACGGGCTGGTCAAGGTGATCGCGCCGATCGACGACACGCCGGCCGCGCGCGCGGGCATCAAGGCGGGCGATCTCATCATCAAGATCGACGACAAGGTCACGCGCGGCATGACGGTCACCGACGCGGTGAAGCTGATGCGCGGCAAGCCGCGCACGCCGATCACGCTGTCGATCGCGCGCAAGGGCGAGGACAAGCCGCTCGAGTTCCGGCTGATGCGCGACGTGATCCGCGTGCAGTCGGTGCGCGCCAAGATGATCGAGCCGGGCTACGGCTACGTGCGCATTGCGCAGTTCCAGGAGCGCACGGTCGATGACCTGGTCAAGCAGATCAACGAACTCTACAAGGCCGGCCCGCTGAAGGGCCTGGTGCTGGACCTGCGCAACGACCCGGGCGGCCTGCTGCACTCGGCCGTGGGCGTGACGGCCGCCTTCGTGCCGCCGCGCGCGCTGGTCGTGTCCACCGACGGGCGCAACGACGACGCGCGCCGCCGCTTCATCGCCGCGCCGGAGGACTACCTGCGGGGCCGCGGCGAGGACATGCTGCAGAAGCTGCCGGCCGCGGTAAAGAACGTACCGCTGGTGGTGTTGGTCAACGGTGCCTCCGCGTCGGCGTCCGAGATCGTCGCCGGCGCACTGCAGGACCTGAAGCGCGGCACGGTGATCGGCACGCAGACCTTCGGCAAGGGCTCGGTGCAGACCATCATCCCGCTGCGGCTGGACGGTGAAGGCCCGGCCGCGATCAAGCTCACCACCGCGCGCTACTACACGCCGAGCGGCCGCTCGATCCAGGCCAAGGGCATCGTTCCCGACCTCGCCGTCGAAGACACGCCCGAAGGCAACTTCTCCGGGTTCAACGTGCGCGAAGCGGACCTGATGCGCCACCTGGAGGACACCAAGACCGAGGACGTCGCGCGCCGTGCCGGCACGCCGCAGGCCACGCCGGCGCAGCCCGCGCCCGCCGCGCAGCCGTCGAGCAAGGCCGCACCAGCGACACCTGCAGCGCCTGCGACGTCCGCAAACTCGCGCCGCTACGAGTTCGGCAGCGCCGAGGACTTCCAGCTGCAGCAGGCGATGAACCACCTGAAAGGCAAGCCGGTGGACGTCGCGAAGCCACGCAACGAGAACGTCGCGGAAGCGCCGAAGCGCTAGGCTAAGCTTCGCGCCGAAGCTTGGCGCAACCGGGAAACGGGCCGCACAGCGGCCCGTTTGCTTTTGCGCCCACACTTTCCATACGGCACATGGACGACCAGCAACTGCTGCGCTACTCGCGGCACATCCTGCTCGAGGACATCGGCGTCGAGGGCCAGCAGAAGCTGCGCGATGCTTCGATGCTCGTGATCGGTGCCGGCGGGCTCGGCTCGCCGGCGTCGTACTACCTCGCGTCGGCGGGTGTCGGCACGCTGACCATCGTCGATGGCGACCGCGTGGACCTCACCAACCTGCAGCGGCAGATCCTGCACACCACCGATCGCATCGGCACGCCGAAAGTCGAATCCGCGCGGCAGACACTGGCTGCGATCAATCCCGAAGTGAACATCGTCACCGTGGAGCAGCGCGTCGACGGCGATGCGCTCGCCGCACTGGTCTCGGACGCGGACATCGTGCTCGACTGCACCGACAACTTCGCCACCCGCCATGCGCTGAATGCAGCCTGTGTTCACCATCGCAGGCCGCTGGTATCCGGCGCCGCGATCCGCTTCGACGGCCAGGTCGCAGTCTTCGATCTGCGCGACGACGCTTCTCCGTGCTACGCGTGCCTGTTCCCACCGGGCGATGGCGAGGACGAACTGTGTTCAGTGATGGGCGTGTTCGCGCCGCTGACCGGCATTATCGGCACGGTGCAGGCGGCGGAGGCGCTGAAACTCGCCGGCGGTGCGGGCACGCCGCTCACAGGGCGGCTGCTGATGCTCGACGCACTGGCGATGCAATGGCATTCGGTGCGCGTGCCGCGCGATCCGCAGTGTCCGGTGTGCGCCGGACGCTAGCCGCGGTGTCCGTTCTCGTGCGCGGGGCTGTCGGTAGCGACGATCGATCGCAGGTATCGACCTGCGATCGTGCGTCAGCGCGCCTTCAGCGGACGACCTTTCGTAGTCCATGAAGATCCGCCCTGAAATTTCCTCGGACATCGACGCCGTGCGCGCGCTGACTGCACGTGCGTTCGCCAGCGCTCCGCGCTCCGATGGCTCCGAACCCAGGATCGTCGACCGGTTGCGCAACGCCGGCGCGTTGGCGGTGTCGCTCGTCGCCGACGACGATGGCACCATCATCGGACACATCGCCGCTTCTCCCGTCTCGATTGCGGATGGCACGTCGGGCTGGTACGGACTGGGCCCGATCTCGGTCGAGCCCTCCTTTCAGGGACGCGGCATTGGAACCCGGCTCATGCATGCCGGCCTGGACGCTTTGCGCCACCGGGGCACCAGGGGTTGCGTCGTGCTCGGCGAGCCCGCTTTCTACGCGCGCTTCGGCTTCACAGCCGCACACCCACTGGTCTTTCCAGGCCCGCCTGCCGAGTACTTCCTGGCGGTGTCCTTCAGCGCATCACAGCCGCACGGACAGGTCGCCTATCACCCGGCATTCTCGAGCTGAGCAACCACAGCGCCGTCATTGCGGCGGAACGTGCTCAACGACAAGCTTCGCAGCTTCCATGAAATGGCAGGCAATCGGGTCAGATCTCGCCTCTTGCCAGGAAGTCAGGCGTCGCCGCTGCCAGCCAGGGACTCGGCTCTGGAAATCATCCGACGGACTTCTGAGGAAGCATGGATAGGAATCAGTTCGACCTGGGGATACTTAGCCCGAAAGACTCGGAAGACCTCATCGGCGAAGGCTTGGCCGATGGAGGCGACGCCCGAGAAATCCAGCACTACGACTTTAAAGCGGTCGAACCGGCCCAGCAATCGTTTGGCCTGTGACCTGGAGACGAGATTGTCGTCACCGTATTGCATGAGCTTCACCGGTACCACTGTCTTTGTGAAGCCGTAGTCATCATCGGATGTGAACTTATCGAACACCTTTTTCGTAGTTCGCGCGGTGTGGTTGTGCAATTTCATCGTTACGAGAGTGCCGCCGCTGCGTGACGCGCCGCGCTGAAGGATCCAGTCCTCGCTTCTCTCGAACTCGTGCGAGAAGTAGACCTCGCCGGACAAGATGTCGAACTCATCGAACATTCTGGAAGAGAAGAAAATCCCCTCTCCAGAGTGATTCGCTGGATCAGTAGTGAACTTGCCTTTTGCGAGCTCGAGTACTGCGTGACGCTCGTCATCGAGATTCAGTGCCGCCTGGATCTTCTTGAAAATTCCTATCCCATCGTCATATATCTCAACGGCGGTTGAAGCTGCCGTCTTCGTGATCGAGACCATCACGTAACTCGCTCCCGAGTGATCAATGACGTTGTTGAGCATCTCCGTAAACCCGTAATGCCAGATGCCCAAAACGTTCTCCGGAAGTCTCCCCAGCAATGGCGCGACATCGCTTCGCCAGACAACGTCTTCCGCGATTGGAGCGTCTAGTTCATAACTCTTGTCCCAGTGCAGTAGTGGGGCAAGGGCGTATCGCCGACTTCGAGTCACGCCAGTAACAACGACGGCGCCTTCGGCGATGAGCCGCCGCATGTGCTTGTGCACAGCTTGGCGGGTACAGTTGAACTTCTCGGCCGTCAACCGCACAACATCTGTCGGATGAGCTTCGATGTGCTCGACGATGAACTTTCGGACGGGCTCGCCGCCGACTCGGACGTTGCTCACTATTTGTCAACCAAAGTGGTATTTATTGTCAACCACAACGGCGGTTTTGTCAACCTCGATGACGCTCGGGCCGGATCAGTCTGAAAATGCTCGGATAAGCCGGGCGTGGTTTCCGAGAAGGCGGACGCGTCGGGCAATGGGGTCCGCCCTTGCTTCTTGCCCGGCAAAGGGCAAGATCCCACTCGCCTTGCGGCATTCGCAGGTTCGCGGTCGTCCCGCTGAAACTCGCCTGCTGCAGCAACCCTGACCGGCGCCGACGGCTCAGCCCACCAGCACCGGCATCTGTGCCTCGAGGCTCTCCGCCGGCAGCTTCCTGAACCCGCTCTTCGCGAAGCGCTGCCAGCGCCCCATAACATAGGCGACAATCAGCGACGAGCGCGCGGCGGGATCGAAGGTCTCCGAAACTTCCCGCTCGGTGGCGGCGACGCGGAAGCTCTGCTTCAGCGAGCTTTCGATGCGCTCGATCAGCTGGTTCATGCGCTCCTGCAGCCGCTCGTGCTCGTTGACCAGCGCATCGCCGATCAGCACGCGCGTCATGCCCTTGTTGGTCTGCGCGAACTCGAGCAGCATCGCGACGATGGCGCGCACTTGGCGCAGGCCCGAGGTCTCGCGTGCGCTGATCTCGTTGATCAGGCCGAAGATCGTGGTCTCGATGAATTCGATCAGGCCCTCGAACATCTGGGCCTTGCTGGCGAAGTGGCGATACAGCGCGGCTTCGGACACGCCCAGGCGCGCGGCCAGCGCGGCGGTCGTCACCTTCTCGCCCTTCGGGTCTTCCAGCATCGTGGCCAGCGTCTGCAGGATCTGCAGCTTGCGCGCGCCGGGTTTGCGCGTTGAGGAACCAGCAGTGTCCATGGCAGCGACCGGTGAAAGGCGAACGCCCGGGGGTTGAATTCGACGTCCGGGGCGGTCTGCTTCGACCCGGGACGTGAAGGCATACTAACCCGGAAAACCGCAGCCGCGAACACTCTGCGCGCGCGGAAGCGACGCGGCGAGCCTTCGAAATGAGCGGCTGCGGTGCGCCTATCCGGCCAATTGCCGGGCTACTGTCGCGGCACGCAGAAGCAGTAGGTCAGCGTCCGCTCCGGATGCTCGCGCGCCTCTTCGACCAGCCGCAGTTCGGCCTGCGCCCGCTCCGGCAGGTTGTGCAGCAGTGCCTTCGCCAGCGCATCCCAGCCGAGCTCGTCGCGCAGCGTGACGCTGATCTGTCCCAGCAGCAGCGCCAGGTAGCGCTGCAGTCCGCGCGGTTCGTGTTCGATGTACTCGACTACCGGGGTATCGCCCAGGCCGGCGCGGCGCGCCGCCGATTTCACAGCCGCGTCCAGTCCGCCGAGTTCGTCCACCAGCCCGCGTTCCTTCGCCTGCGCACCCGTCCACACGCGGCCCTGGGCGACTTCATTGATGCGCTCCGGCGTGGACTTGCGCTGCGCGGCCACCAGGCCGAGAAACTCGCGGTAGGTATGTCCCACGCCGGCATCGATGATCTTCGCGAGCCGCGGGTCGAGCGGGTGCGTGAGGTCGGTGGCATCGGCGATCCACGTCGAGCCGGCGCCGCCCGTGCGCACGCCGACCTTGTCGGCCGTGCCCGCAAAATCGGGCACCAGCGCGAACACGCCGATCGAACCGGTGATGGTCGCGGCATCGGCCAGCACTTCATCGCCGCCCATCGCGATCCAGTAGCCGCCGGAGGCCGCCACGTCGCCCATCGACACGACGACGGGCTTGCCGGCCTTGCGCGTCAGTTCGATCTGCTCGCGGATCAGTTCGGAGGCCGCCGCGCTGCCACCCGGCGAATCGACGCGCAGCACCAGCGCCTTGACCGAATCGTCGCGCCGCGCGCGCTGGATCAGCTCCGTGGCCGCGCGCGCGCCGACCGTGCCCTTGCGCGCGTCGCCGTCGACGATCTCGCCCTGCGCGACCACGACCGCCACGCGATCGCCCATGCGCGGCGTGTCGACGTAGCCGAGATAGTTGTACATCGAGATCTGGCGAAACGTCTCGCGATCGTCGCGCGCGGCAGGCGCGCCGCGTTCCAGCATCAGCGCGCGAAACTCGTCGCGGCGCTTCAGGCCATCGACCAGCTTTTCCTTCAGCGCCAGCGCCGCGATGTCGCCGCCGGTCGCCGCCAGCCGCTGCGGCAGGTCGTCGATCAGCGCGGTGATGCTGCCTGTGGGCAGCTTGCGCGCGCCTTCCACGTCGGCGAGCCACGTGCCCCACAGCCCGCTCAGCAGCACGCGATCGGCTTCCAGCGCTTCGGGCGACGGACCGGTGCGCGTGAACGGTTCGCCAAAGCTCTTGAACTTGCCGGCCTGGAAGGTGTTGACGCGCACGCCCACCTTGTCGAGCAGTTCCTTGTAGTACATGCGCGGACCGCCGACGCCGCGCAGCAGCAGGTTGCCGTTGGGATGCAGGTAGACCTCGTCGGCCTGCGCGGCGAGGAAGTATTGCGCCTGCGAGAAGGACTCGCCCCAGGCCACGACTGGCTTGCCGGCCGCGCGCACGCGTCCCAGCGCGGCGCCGATCTCGCGCAGCGTCGCGAGACCAGTGCTGTCCATGTCGTCGAGCACCAGCACCACGCGCGTGATCTGCGGATCGCGCGCCGCGTGGTCGAGCACGGCCAGGATGTCGCGCACGCGCGTTTCGTCGCGGTCGCGGCCCAGCGCCTCGGACAGCGCGGCCTCCTGCGGGCCGATCGAGTATTCCTCGACGATGCTGCCCTGGATGTTCAGCACCAGCGCCGTGTCGTCGGCGAGCCGCCGATTGTCGCCGCGCGACATCCACCAGCCGAATACGAGGAAGGCGATCAGCAGCAGGAACAGCAGGTTCAGCACCAGCCGCCGCGAGAAGTCGAGCGCCGCCCACAAACCACCGAAGAACCTGCTGATGAAACCGGGGCGCGCCATGTCGGATCACTCTGCGTCGAAGGAGGAAGGCAAGCTTAGCGCCTGCGCAGACCCTGCCCGCCGGCCCCGCGGGGACTGTTCAGCGCGGCCGGCGCCGCGCCAGTTCATGCAGCGACGCGATGCGCAGCCCCACCGTCGCGCCGCGACCCGCTGGACCGGCGCGGCGCGCACGTTCACGCGTCGCGCCATGGCGCGTGATCAGCACGGTGCGCAGCCCGAGCGCGCGGGCCGACTTCAGGTTCACGACCGAGTCCTCGACCAGTACGGCCTGCGCCGCCGGGATCTTCTCGCGCGCGAGCAGCGCGCGCAGCATCGGCTTCGATGGCTTCGGCCGCAGGCTGCCGTGCACGTGCATGCGCTCGATGCTGTAGCGCGTGCCGAAGTGCCGGTGCAGTGCCAGCTTGCGCAGCACATTGCCGGCGTATTCATCCGGCGCGTTCGTCAGCAGGATCTTGCGGCCGGGCAGGCGGCGGAACAGCCGCGTCAGTCCGCGCTCGGCGCGCACCAGCGCGGCCGCGTCGAAGTCGTGCGCCGCGCTCAGGAAGTGCGCTGGCTTTACGCCGTGATGGCGCACCAGCCCGAGCAGCGTCGCGCCGTAGCGGCGCCAGTAGTCGACGCGCAACCGATTCGCGTCTTCGCGCGCCAGCGCCAGCTCACGCGCGACGTAGTCGGTCATGCGCTGGTCGATCGCCGCGAAAATGGCGTGCGACGCGTCGTGCAGCGTGTTGTCGAGATCGAAGAGCCAGACCGTCGCGGAACGGCGCAGCACGTCGGCCATGCGCGGGCCTCAGTGGCTCCGGATCATCGTGCCGACGCCCTGGTCGGTCAGGATCTCCAGCAGCAGGCAGTGATCGACGCGTCCGTCGATGATGTGCACGGCGTTGACGCCGCTCTTCGCGGCCTCGAGCGCAGATGAGATCTTTGGCAGCATTCCACCGGAGATCGTGCCGTCGGCGAACAGATCGTCGATCTGCCGCGCGGTGAGCCCCGTCAGCAGCTGGCCGCTCTTGTCGAGCACGCCGGGCGTGTTGGTCAGCATGACGAGCTTCTCGGCCTTCAGGATCTGCGCGATCTTGCCGGCCACGACATCGGCGTTGATGTTGTAGGACATGCCGTCCTCGCCGAAGCCGATCGGCGCGATCACCGGGATGAACGCATCGTCCTGCAGCGCCTTGACCACCGCCGGGTTGATCGCCTGGATGTCGCCCACCAGGCCGATATCGTGCTGGATGGTCGGATCCTTGCTGTCGGGCAGCAGCAGCTTCTTCGCGCGGATCAGGCCGCCGTCCTTGCCGGTCAGTCCCACCGCCTGACCGCCGCTGGCATTGATCATCATCACCAGTTCGCCCTGGATCTCGCCGCCCAGCACCCACTCGACGATTTCCATGGTCTCGGCATCGGTGACCCGCATGCCCTGCACGAAGGTGGATTTCTTGCCGACGCGCTCGAGCGCCTCGTCGATCTGCGGCCCGCCGCCGTGCACGACCACCGGGTTCATGCCGACCAGCTTCAGCAGCACGACGTCGTGCGCGAAGGCTTCCTTCAGGTTCTGGTCGACCATCGCGTTGCCGCCATACTTCACAACGATGGTCCTGCCGTGGAAGCGGCGGATGTAGGGCAGCGCTTCCGACAGGATGTCGGCCTTCAGCTGCGGGGCAATCGGTGCTGGGGGCTGCTGCGTGCTCATGGACGTCCGTCGGTAGCGGCGGCAGGCGGGTACGCTGCGCCGGATCGGCCGCGCCACGGCAGAATGCTGCAGCGCGATCTGGGCGCGGATGTTATACCGCTGACGCGCCGCGCGTAGCATCCGCGGCAGCCTTTCGGAGGTTCCATGCAACAGACTTTCCGTATCGATGGCATGCACTGCGGCGGCTGCGTGGCACGCGTCACCCGCGCGCTGGAAGCCATTGCCGACGACGTCACCGTCACGCTCGAGCCGCCGCAGGCGCAGCTGGACGCCGCCGATCCGCTGACGGTGCAGCAGGTGCAGGCCGCCGTGGCCAAGGCGGGCGACTACACCGTCGCCGCGGCGTAGCGGGCGGGTCGGGGCCACGACACGTACGTCACGGGCGGAGGCTCTTCATGGCCGGGAACAAGACCCAGCCCACCACCGCCGGCGTCGAAGACTACCTGCTGGCGCGCGGCAGCGAGGAGCAGCGCACTGACTGCGGGGAACTGATCGCGCTGCTCGGCAAAGTCACCGGACAACCCGCGATCATGTGGGGTCCGAGCATTGTCGGCTTCGGGCGCTATCGCTACACCTACGACAGCGGGCGCACCGGCGAGGCGCCACTGGCAGGCTTCGCCATCCGCGGCCGCGAGATGGTCCTGTACCTGGACGTGGCAGGCGACGAGCAGCAGGCGCGGCTGGCGCAGCTGGGCAAGCACCGCACAGGCCAGTCGTGCGTGTATGTGAAGCGGCTCGGCGACCTCGATCGCGCAGTGCTTCGGCAGCTGGTCGAAGCTTCGGTGCAGTCCATCCGCCGGCGCTACGGCTAGCCGGGTTCCTGCCCTTTCTTCAGCCGGATCTTCGCCGCCTGGCGCTCGGCCTTGCGGCTGGGGCCGTGCGGACCGGCGACGCGCTTGCGTGCGGCGAGGGTCACCGGATTGCGCGGTCGCGCGATCGGCACGGTGATGACGGTCCTGCTGCCTGCGACCGACGTTCGCTTCGTCGCCGTGCCGGAGCGGCCGCTGCCCTGGGTCTTGCGCACGGCGCGTGGCACTGGTGAGCCTAGGGCCTGTTGACGCTAGGGGTAGACACGCGCCAGGCCCCGGCAGGCGCTAGTGCTTGTGTGGCGTGGCGCCCGCCGCGTCGCTCGGGGCACCCGGCGCACGCGCGGCAACGCTGATTTCGAGCGGCTGCGTGACCAGCTTCCGGTCGCGCGTCTCGAAGCGCAGTTCGACGGAGATCTTCTCGCCGGCCGCCAGCGGGCGCTTCAGGTCCATCAGCATCAGGTGGTAGCCACCCGGCTTGAGCTCGACGGCGCGGCCCGCGGGCAGGTCGAGCGCCGCGATCGGCCGCATCTTCATCACGCTGCCGTCCATCACCATTTCGTGCACTTCCGCGTGCCCGGCGACCGGTGACGACACCCCGACCAGCTTCGCGCCGTCGGGCGCCGTCAGCTGCATGAAGGCGCCCGTGGCCGTCTGGCCCTGCACCGTGGCGCGCGCCCACGCGTCCTTCACTTGAACCTGCGCCGAAGCAGCGGCCGCGGTCAGCAGCAATGCGGCGGCGACGAGCAATCTCGACATGGAGTTCCTCCGGAAGAGCGCGCGATTCTAATGGTCCGACGCATCGGCATCGGGCCGCGCCCGTGCGTC
>JBGAIO010000009.1:0-47985 GCA_044225415.1 Burkholderiaceae bacterium
CCCGCTGGGAGACGCGCGCACGGAGCTGACGACCGACCTCTGGTTGTCCCCACGAAAGGCCGCGGATCCCGCGGCCTTTTTGTTTTTCTGCACGCCCGATGCAAGGAGCAGTCATGAAGATCGACGCCTATGAAACTGACGCGCTGATGGACGTCGCGGCCCGCCCGCCGCTGGTGTTCGTCGAAGGCCGCGGTTCGTGGCTCGTCGATCAGCGCGGGCGGCGCTATCTGGACTTCGTGCAGGGCTGGGCGGTGAACTCGCTAGGCCACTGCCCGCCGCAGATCGTGCAGGCGCTGGCGCAGCAGTCGCACCGGTTGATGAGCCCGAGTCCGGCGTTCTTCAACGCCCCCGCGTTGGCGCTCGCCGCGCAGCTTGCGCAACTGTCGGGCCTGGCGCGCGTGTTTCTGTGTTCCAGCGGATCGGAGGCCAACGAGGGCGCGATCAAGCTGGCGCGCAAATGGGGCCAGCGGCATCGCGGCGGCGCGCACGAGATCATCACCTTTGCCGATGCGTTCCACGGACGGACGCTCGCGACGATGTCGGCCAGCGGCAAGGCGGGCTGGGACCTGCTGTTCGAGCCCAAGGTGCCGGGCTTTCCCAAGGCGGTGCTCAACGACCTTGCGTCCGTGCGGGCCTGCATCAACGCACGCACGGTGGCCGTGATGCTCGAGCCGGTGCAGGGCGAGGCCGGCGTCGTGCCGGCCGACGATGCGTTCCTGCGCGCGCTGCGCGAACTGTGCGACGAGCGCGGACTGCTGCTGATCCTGGACGAGGTCCAGACCGGTGTCGGACGCACCGGCGCGCTGTTCGCAGCCCGGCATGCAGGCGTGCAGCCGGACATCATGACGCTCGGCAAGGGGCTCGGCGGCGGCGTGCCGCTCGCTGCGCTGCTGGCGGACGAATCGGTCGCGGCCGCCTTTGCGCACGGCGACCAGGGCGGCACCTACTGCGGCAATCCGCTGATGGCGGCGGTCGGCAGCACGGTGCTGGCGACGGTCGCCGCACCCGCGTTCCTCGACGGCGTGCGCCAGCGCGGCGCACACCTGGAGGCGAGGCTCGCCGGGCTGGTGCGGCGTCATGCGCTTGCCGGCCTGCGCGGACGTGGGTTGCTGTGGGCAGTGGACCTCGGGCGTCCAATCGGCACCGACGTGGTCCGGTGCGCCCGCGAACTGACCCCGGACGGCCTGCTGGTCAACAGCCCGCGGCCCCACCTGCTGCGGCTGATGCCGGCGCTGAACGTGGCGTTCGACGACATCGATCGCATGGTCGAGCTGCTCGACCGGACACTGGCCAGCCTGCCGCAACAGGCAGAATGCGCACAACCACGGAACTGAAGGGATCGCACCATGGCGCTGCCCAAGGTCTTCATCGACGGTGAACACGGCACCACCGGACTGGAGATACGCGATCGCCTGCAGGGTCACGGCGGCGTCGAACTGCTGAGCCTGCCGGTCGAACTGCGCAAGGACGAGGCCGCGAAGCGTGCTGTTGTTGCGCGGGCGGACGTCGTCGTCCTGTGCCTGCCCGACGATGCGGCACGGGCCACGGTGGCGATGCTCGAGGGCAGCCGCACGCGCGTCATCGACGCGAGCAGCGCGCATCGCACGGCGCAGGGCTGGGTCTTCGGTTTCCCGGAAATGACGGCAACGCAGCGCCAGGCCGTGCGCGCGGCGCGCTTCGTGTCCAACCCCGGCTGCTATCCGACGGGCTTCATCGCGCTGGCGCGGCCGCTGCGCGAGCGCGGCCTGCTGTCGGCCGACTATCCGGTCACCGTGCACGCGGTATCGGGCTACAGCGGCGGCGGACGCAAGCTGATCGAACGCTATGAGCAAGGGACGCAGCACGGTTCGCCGCCGGCGCCAGCCTTCGTGACCTATGGGTTGAACCTTGCGCACAAGCACCTGGGTGAAATGCAGCAGCATGGGCTGCTCGCGCGTCCGCCGGTGTTCGCGCCGTCGGTGGGCGACTTCGAGCGCGGCATGCTGGTCAGCGTGCCCCTGCACACAGGCAGCCTCGCACGCGCCGCGAGCGGCGCGCAGCTGCGCGCAGCGCTGGCCGAGCACTACGCCGGCGAGGCCTTCGTGCGGGTGCGTCCGCTGAACGATGCGTCGGCGCTGCTCGACGGCGGCTATCTGGAGCCGGAGGCGCTGAACCACACGAACCTGCTGGAACTGTTCGTCTACGCGAACGACGCGCAGCACCAGGCGATGCTGATCGCGCGCCTGGACAATCTCGGCAAGGGCGCGAGCGGAGCCGCCGTGCAGAACCTGAACCTGATGCTCGGGCTGCCCGAGGCCACGGGCCTCGCCTGATACTCCACGGGCCTCGCCAGATGCTCTACAACCCCGCGCACTTCACCGTCGACGACGCGGCCGTGGCCGCCGCGCTGATGCGTGCGCATCCGCTGGCCACGCTGGTGTCGCTGCACGAGGGCGAGGCGCAGGTGACGCATGCGCCACTGCTGCTCGACGATGCCGTGCAGCCGCGGCGACTGCTCGGCCACGTGGCGCGCGCCAATCCGCACTGGCAGGCGTGGGGCGACGGCGCGACGATGCTGGCGATCTTCCACGGCGGCGATGCCTATGTGTCGCCCGCGCTGTACGACACCGTCAAGGCCGTGCCGACGTGGAACTACGCGGTGGTGCACGTGCACGGCCGGGTGACCCCGCTGCATGAGAGCGCAGCGAAGGAAGACGTGCTGAAGCGGCTGATCGCCGCGCACGACCCGCCGTATCGCGCGCAGTGGGACGAACTCGATCTCGCGTTCCGCGAAGGCATGAAGAACGGCATCGTCGCCTTTGCGATCACGGTCGACCGCATCGAGGCAAAGTTCAAGATCAGCCAGAACCGCGCGCCGGCCGAGCGCCAACGTGTCCGGCAGGCGATGGCCGCAGGTGACGAGTCGGCGCGCGAACTGGGCGACTGGATGCAGACGCTGCAGCCCTAGCCTGCCGTCGCACGGTCGCCGTGCGCGCGCACCTCACGGAAAACGCGATGTCCAGGATTCTCGAGATCGAGCACATCACCACGTACCGCTATACGCAGCCGGTGCGTTTCGGCCCGCACCGCGTGATGTTCCGTCCGCGCTCGGGCCACGATCTTCGTGTGCTGGACGCGAGCATCGACGTCAACGTGCCGTCGCAGGTCGACTGGGTGTCCGACACGCAGTCCAATTCGGTGACGCTGGTCACGCCGAAGGAACCGGCGAACGAACTGTGCATCGCCTGCCACCTGCGTATTGCGCACAGGGGCGTTGTCAGCCTCGCGGAACTGCCGCTCGCCGCACACGCGCAGCGCTGGCCGTTCGACTACACGCCGGACGAGCGCCGCGACCTCGCGCCGCTGATCGAGCGGCACTATCCGGATCCCGAAGGCCGGGTCTTCGAATGGTGCCGGCCGTTCCTGGCGCCGGCGGTGCGGCCCGATACGCGTGAACTGCTGACGTCGATCGCATCGGCGATCAAGGCGGGCTTCACCTACGAGACGCGTCTGGAAGAAGGTACCCAGACACCCGACGAGACGGTGCGGCGCGGTGCGGGCTCGTGCCGCGACTACGCGCTGCTGATGATGGAGATCGTGCGGCGGCTCGGCATGGCCGCGCGCTTCGTGTCCGGATATCTGTACGACCCCGCGCTCGACGAAGGCGATGCCGACGGCACCGTCGGTGCCGGCGCCACGCACGCCTGGCTGCATGTGTACATGCCCGGCGCGGGCTGGGTACCCTTCGATCCGACCAATGCGCTGTTCGGCGGATCGAGCCTCGTGCGTGTTGCCTATGCGCGCGACCCGAGCCTGGCGGCGCCGGTCAGCGGAAGCTGGTTCGGCGATGCCGCGTCGTATCAGGGTATGGACGTGGCGATCGCCGTGCGGCGCGTGGCCGGTTGAGCCCCGCGCCGGGTGAGCGCCAGCGCCTGCGCAGCGACGTAGTCGATCATGCCGGGCAGTTCTGACAGCGGCGGCAGTGCACGCAGGCGCAGCGCCGGATGGCGGGCCAGCGCATCGTCGAGGAGCACCGGCAGGTCGCGCGCCACGTGGCCGCCGGCCGCCCAGAACACCGGCAGCACGTCGATGTCGGTCGCGGCTGTCGCGAGTTCATCGATGACCTGCGCGAGCAACGGCGCCTGGATCTCCACGTAGGCGACGCGCACGTCGAGCTCGACGTCGCGGGCCGCGAGGGCGTCAGCCAGTGCGGCCAGCGGCAGGCTCCACGCGGGGTCGCGCGAACCGTGCGCCAGCAGGATCAGGGCGCGCGACATCGTGGCAGGCTCAGGCGGATGCGGCACGCAGGCTGAAGCCCAGTTGCGCGCCGGCCGGCGCGATGTCGTTGCCTGCCTGCAACGCCGCTGCGGCCTGCACCACGTCACCGATCACCAGGATCGCCGGCGAACCGAGTCCCACCCGTGCGACGTCATCGGCCAATGCCGCGAGCGTCGTCGCGTGGCTGCGCGCCCGCGGCGTGCACGCGTGCTGGATCACCGCCGCCGGTGTCGCGCCGTCGAGGCCTGCGCCCTGCAGCCGCGCGGCGATCGACGCGCAGTGCGCGATGCCCATGTAGACGACGATCGTCAGTCCGCTGCGCGCCAGCGCGTCCCAGTCGGGCTCGCGTCCGCCGTCGCGCACGTGGCCCGTGACGAAGGCCACGCCCGGTGCATGCCGGCGGTCCGTGACGGGCACGCCGATGCTGGTGGCCGCGGCGATGCCGGCCGTGATGCCCGGCACGATCTCCACCGCGAGGCCGGCGGCGCGCAACGCATCCGCTTCCTCGCCGCCACGGCCGAACACGAAGGGATCGCCGCCTTTCAGCCGCACCACCCGGCGACCCGACTTCGCCTCATGCACCAGCAGTTTCTCGATGAAGGCCTGCGACGTCGAGCGGCAGCCGCCGCGCTTGCCGACTTCGACGATGCGTACACCGGGGTCGGCGTGCTGCAGTACGCGTCGGTCGACCAGGTCATCCACCAGGATGACGTCGGCGGCGGCGATGGCGCGCGCGGCCTTCAGCGTCAGCAGGTCGGGATCGCCGGGACCGGCGCCGACCAGCAGCACGGGATGCGGGGTCCGAGGCGCTGTGCTCATGCTGCTGCCGTGGGTGCGGACTGCGCATCCGCATCGGCGCCGTCAATGCCGATCCGGCCGCCGATGACACCACCGGCGACGGTCTCGCTGGTCGCTTCGTCGACCAGGATGAACGAGCCGGTCGCGCGCAGCGTGCGGTAGTCGTCGAAGGCCAGCGGCTGCTGCGTCTTCAGGCGCACGTGCACGATGTCGTTGAGTCCGGGCGCGGCGGCGAGCGGATGCCACGTCAGCGTCTGCACGTCGAGCCGGCCATCCACCGCCGTGACGCGCGCCTTCAGCTCGCGGGTCGTGTGACGCAGCCAGTAGCTGCGCGCTGAGGACAGTGGCGCCGTATTCAACCAGCACAGCGTCGCGGTGAACTCGCGCTCGGCCGGCGGCAGCGGTGCTTCGGCATGCACCAGCCAGTCGCCGCGCGACACGTCGACCTCGTCGGCGAGTGTTACCAGCACTGACTGGCCCGCGACGGCGACGCGCAGCGACGCCTCGCCGAGTGCGATGCGGCTCACCTGCGACGTGCGGCCCGACGGCAGCACGCGCACGGTGTCGCCGACCGCAACTTCTCCAGCCTCGATGCGCCCGGCATAGCCACGTGCGCTGCTCCCCGGGCCTGGCTGCGACGGCCGGCATACCCACTGCACCGGCAGGCGCAGCGGAGCAGCGACAGGGCGCTGCGTCGCCGGCGCGGCTTCCAGCAGTTCGATCAGCGTGGGACCCGTGTACCAGCCGAGATTCGCCCCGCGCTCGACGACCATGTCGCCGGTCAGGGCCGACAGCGGCACCGCCTGCAGCAAGACGTCGTCCCCAGGCTGGCCACGCTGTGCCAGCCACTGCGCGAACGACGCCGCGATGTCGTCGAAGCGCGCCTGCTGCCAGTCGACACGGTCCATCTTGTTGACCGCCAGGATCAGGTGCCGGATGCCGAGCAGCGCAGCGAGCGCCGCATGGCGGCGCGTCTGCGGCAGCAGCCCCTTGCCGGCGTCGACCAGCAGCACGGCGACGTCGGCGGTCGAGGCCGCGGTCACCATGTTGCGCGTGTACTGCTCGTGGCCGGGCGCGTCGGCGATGATGAAGCTGCGCTGCGCGGTGGCGAAGTAGCGGTACGCGACGTCGATGGTGATGCCCTGTTCGCGCTCCGCGACCAGGCCGTCGGTGAGCAGCGACAGGTCCGGCGCGCCAAGTCCGCGCCGCTCGGCGTGGCGCTCCAGCGTCGCCAGCGTGTCGCTGAGCAGCGCGCGCGTGTCGTACAGCAGCCGCCCGATCAGCGTGCTCTTGCCGTCGTCGACGCTGCCGCAGGTCATGAAGCGCAGCACGCCGCGGTCTTCGGCGTTGGCGTCGGCAGGCGAGGGCAGGGGATCGCGGCGCATCAGAAGTAGCCCTCGCGCTTGCGCTGTTCCATCGAAGCCTCGGATGTCTGGTCGTCCATGCGCGTGGCACCGCGCTCGGTGAGCGTTGCAGTGACGGTCTCGGCGATGATCGACGCGCAGTCGCGGGCGGTCGATTCCACCGGGCAGGTGCAGGAGATGTCGCCCACCGTGCGGAAGCGCACCGACAGTTCCTCGACCGTCTCTCCGGCGCGCGGCGGCGTCAGCTCGGTCACCGGCAGCAGGGCACCGTTGCGGCGGACGACGGGCCGGCGATGGGCGTAGTAGATCGACGGCACCGCCAGCCGCTCGCGCGCGATGTACTGCCACACGTCGAGCTCGGTCCAGTGCGAGATCGGGAACACGCGCATGTGTTCGCCCTTCGCGACGCGGGCGTTGTACAGGTTCCACAGCTCCGGCCGCTGGTTCTTCGGGTCCCACTGGCCCCACTCGTCGCGGAAGCTGAACACGCGTTCCTTGGCGCGCGCCTTCTCTTCGTCGCGGCGTGCCCCGCCCATCAGCGCGTCGAAACCGAACTCGGCGATCGAGTCGAGCAGCGTCACGCTCTGGTGCTTGTTGCGCGACTCGTCCGCCGAGCGCAGCACGACGCGGCCGGCGGCGATCGAGTCTTCGACCGAGCGCACGATCAGCCGCTCGCCGAGTTCTGCTGCGCGCGCGTCGCGGAACGCGATGACTTCCGGGAAGTTGTGGCCGGTATCGATGTGCAGCAGCGGAAACGGGAAGCGCGCGGGCCGGAAGGCCTTCGTCGCCAGATGCAGCATGACGATGGAGTCCTTGCCGCCGGAGAACAGCAGCGCGGGATGGGCGCACTGGCCCGCGACTTCGCGCAGGATGTGGATCGACTCGGACTCGAGCCAGTCGAGATGCGTCAGTGCGGACGCGTGCAGGGCGGTCGTCATGGCGTGGCCTTCGCGCGCGCGGCGCCGATGCGGCGGGGGTCGTGCAGGCCGCATTCCTTCGTGGCCGGGTTCTCCCACCACCAGCGTCCTGCGCGCAGGTCTTCGCCCGGCGTGATGGCGCGGGTGCACGGCGCGCAGCCGATGCTCGGGTAGAAGCGATCATGCAGCGCGTTGTAGGGCACGTCGTGCGCGCGGATGAAGGACCACACGTCGTCTTCGCTCCAGTCGTGCAGGGGGTTGAACTTCGCGATGCCCAGCGCGGTATCGAACTCGCGGCCGGCGAGCGCGGTGCGCGTCGTCGACTGCGCAGCGCGCTGGCCGGTGACCCACGCCGCCTGTCCGTGCAGCGTGCGTGCCAGCGGCTGCAGCTTGCGCACTGCGCAGCAGACCTTGCGCTGTTCCACCGATTCGTAAAAGCCGTTGATGCCGTTGGCAGCGACCAGCGCGGCCACGGCCTGCGCGTCCGGGAACACCGTGCGCACGATGCGGCCATACCGCGTCTCGACCTGCTGCATCAGTGCGTAGGTCTCTTCGGGCAGCCGACCGGTGTCCAGCGTGAACACGCTGATCGGCAGCGCGTGCCGGTCGATGAGGTCGAGCAGCACCATGTCCTCGGCGCCGAAGGAGGTCGAGAACGTTGCGGGCTGCAGCGCGGCGGCGTCGCGCAGCAGCGCCAGCGCCGCGTCGATGCGCGCCGGTTGCGTCGGGGGCCGCAGCACGGCGTTCATCGCACGGCCTCGCCCAGCTGGCGGCGACGGAACAGCGGCAGCGGCTGGTCGGTGGAGGCCTGGTAGCTGTCGTCGAAGGTCCGAAGGATCGCGCGCACCGTTGCCAGCGTCGCGGCATTCGTGCGCGCGGGCGGCAGTTGTGCGCTGTCGAATCCGACCCGCCGCAGGTAGTGCAGTTGATCGATCGCGACGTCGCCGATTGCGCGCAGTTCGCCGCGGTAGCCGTGCCGCGTGCGCAGCAGCGCCGCCAGCGAGTACGCGCGTCCGTCGGCGGCCTTGGGCAACTCCAGCGCGACGAGCTGCAGCACGCGCAGGTGCGGGACCAGCGCGCCAAGGTCGTCGCCCGGTGCAAGCCAGACGGCAGCAGGAACCGCACCGCCGGCTGCGCGCGCCCGCCAGAGCGCGAGAGGCAGCACGCCCTCGGCCTGCGGTCCGGCATCGGGTTCGCGAACGATGGCGCGTACGTCGGCAAAGAACGCCGGCTCGCCGCGCAGCGACAGGATCTCAGGCATCGGCGTTGGCCTCGAGTGCATCGCGCTGGCGTTCTTCATAGACCGCGCGCTTGAACGGCGCGATGCCGAGCCGTTCGACCGCGTCGACGAAGCGCTCCCCGGGTTCGCGCGCCTGCAGGTACGTGGCGATCAGCGCTTCGACCACGTCCGGCACTTCACCGGCTGCGAAGGACGGACCGATGATGCGGCCGATGGCCGCGCGGCTGTTCGACAGCGCGGACCCGTCGGCGCCGCCGATCGACACCTGGTACCACTCCGATCCGTCCTTGTCGACGCCGAGGATGCCGATGTGTCCGGCGTGATGATGGCCGCAGGAGTTGATGCAGCCCGAGAT
Source organism: Burkholderiaceae bacterium (assembly GCA_044225415.1). Classification (GTDB taxonomy): domain Bacteria; phylum Pseudomonadota; class Gammaproteobacteria; order Burkholderiales; family Burkholderiaceae_F; genus JALORV01. The sequence goes on from JBGAIO010000009.1 coordinate 8,932, forward strand.
GTTCAGGTTCAGCTCGCCGATGTCGTGCTGGTAGTCGAGATCGTCGAAGCGCTGCTGGATGGCTGCGGCGATCGGCAGCGACTTCGCGTTGGCGAGCGAGCAGAAATCGCCGCCGGGGCACGCGATGATGTCGGTGATCAGCCCGAGGTTCGGCGTGGCCAGTCCGGCGCGTCGCGCATCGCGCCACAACGCGGGCAGGCTTGCCTCGGCCACGTGCGGCACGACGAGGTTCTGCTCGTGCGACACGCGGATCTCGCTGCGGCCGTAGCGCTCCGCAAAGCCTGCGACGGCGTCCATCTGTGTGTCGCTTGCGTCGCCGGGTGCGACGCCGGTGGCCTTCAGCGACAGCACGACCGCAAAGTGCCCGCCGCGCTGTGCGTGCACGCAGCGCGTACGCCAGCGCGCGAACGCGAGGCGCTCGTCTTCGGCGATCGGCCGGGCGGGCGCAGCGACGCGCGGCGATTCGTCGGGCAGACGGAAGTACGCAGCCACGCGCTCGAACTCTTCCTCGATCAGTGTCGACGGACCGTCCCGCAGCGCCGTCCACTCTTCTTCGACCTGGCGCGCAAACTCGGCCGCGCCCAGCGCGCGCACCAGGATCTTGATGCGCGCCTTGTAGATGTTGTCGCGGCGGCCGTGCAGGTTGTAGACGCGCAGGATCGCCTCGGTGTAGGTCAGCAGGTGCTGCCACTCGAGGTCCTCGCGGACGACGGCGCCGAGCATCGGCGTGCGGCCCATGCCGCCGCCCACCGACACGCGCACGCGCAGCGCGCCGGCCGCGTCGCGCCATAGCCGCAGCCCGATGTCGTGGAACGCGGTCGCCGCGCGGTCCTCGGCCGCACCGTTGATCGCGATCTTGAACTTGCGTGGCAGGTACGTGAACTCGGGATGGAAGGTGGACCACTGGCGCAGGATCTCAGCGATCGGGCGCGGATCGACTTCCTCGTCCGGCGCGAGTCCCGCGTACTCGTCGGTCGTGATGTTGCGCACGCAGTTGCCGCTGGTCTGGATCGCGTGCATCTGCACGCTGGCCAGCAGCGCGAGGATGTCGGCCGTGTCTTCCAGCTTCGGCCAGTTGAACTGCAGGTTCTGCCGCGTGGTGAAGTGCCCGTAGCCGCGGTCGTACTCGCGCGCGATGCGCGCCAGCATGCGCAGCTGCACGGCGGACAGCACGCCATACGGAATCGCGACGCGCAGCATCGGCGCCTGCCGCTGGATGTAGAGGCCGTTGCGCAGGCGCAGCGGGCGGAATTCGTCCTCGCTCAGCTCACCGGCGAGGAAGCGCGCGAGCTGCGAGCGGTACTCGGCCACGCGCTGGTCGACCAGGCGCTGGTCGACGGCGTCGTAGGCATAGATCGCGGCGCGGGGCGGCGTGGTGTCGGGCATCGCTATTCAAAGGGCAACGCGAAAGGAATGCGCATGACGGCGCGGCGTTCCACACGGGACATCGGCGCGAGCGCGCACTGTAGGTCGGCGCGGCCACCGTCCAACGAACAAATCGCACGGCATGCATAAGCAATCGGCATAAGGCAGCAATCGGCATAAGGCACGCGGTTGCTGGCGGATCTCCATCGACAGCAAAGCTGCTAACCAAAGAACGAAAGATTGGTTCGGAGTTGCCCGCGGCGTGGCCAGAATTCGGCCCTCGCGATCCGTTGCGAACTGCTCCCTCCACTTCTATCGGAAGACTTCGATGCCGAACCTCTCGAGACCTCTCTCGCGCCGCGCTGTACTCGCCGGTGCCGCGTTCGTTCTGGCGGCCTCTGCCGCGCCGGCCTTTGCGCAGTCGGCCGGCAATCTGCTGAACGTGTCCTACGACCCGACCCGCGAGCTGTACCAGGACATCAACAAGGCCTTCGCCGCGCACTGGCAGCAGAAGACCGGACAGGCGGTGACCGTGAAGGCCTCGCACGGTGGTTCCGGCAAGCAGGCGCGCTCCGTCATCGACGGGCTCGACGCCGACGTGGTCACGCTCGCGCTGGCCTACGACATCGACGAGATCGCCGCGAAGGCGAAGCTGCTGCCGGCCGACTGGCAGAAGCGCCTGCCGCTGAACAGTTCGCCCTACACCTCGACGATCGTGTTCCTGGTGCGCAAGGGCAATCCGAAGGTGATCAAGGACTGGAACGACCTCGCCCGGCCCGGCGTCAGCGTGATCACGCCCAATCCGAAGACCTCGGGCGGCGCGCGCTGGAACTATCTCGCGGCGTGGGGCTACGCGCTGAAGCAGCCCGGCGGCAACGAGGTCAAGGCGCGCGACTTCGTCGCCGCCATCTTCCGCAACGTGCCGGTGCTCGACTCCGGCGCACGCGGCTCGACCACCACCTTCGTCGAGCGCGGCATCGGCGACGTGTTCATTTCATGGGAGAACGAGGCGCTGCTCGCGATCAAGGAACTCGGCCCCGACAGGTTCGAGATCGTCTATCCGTCGCTCAGCATCCTGGCGGAGCCGCCGGTGGCCCTCGTCGACCGCAACGTCGACCGCAAGGGCACGCGCGCCGCGGCGCAGGCGTACCTGGAGTACCTGTACACGCCGGCCGCGCAGGAGATCATCGCCGCCAACTACTACCGCGCCACGGACAAGGCGGTCGCGGCGAAGTACGCGAAGCAGTTCCCGGCGCTGAACCTGTTCACCATCGACGCGGTGTTCGGTGACTGGGCGACGGCGCAGAAGACGCACTTCGCGGACGGCGGTGTCTTCGACCAGATCTACAAGCCGGGTGCGACGGCCGCAACGGCGTCGCGGTAGACGCCAGGTATCGTCGCCCCGGCGAAGGCCGGGGCCCACGGCCCTCGGCGGAAAATTGATCCCGCCTTCGCCGGGATGACGGTGCGCCGTCAACGTTCGTCACGCCGCCTTCGCTTCCGTCGGCGGCAGCCCCGTCGCGTCAAACACGCCTTCGAACAGCACCGAACTCAGGTAACGCTCACCCGAATCCGGCAGCACGACGACGATCGTCTTGCCGGCATTCTCCGGCCGCTGCGCGATGCGCGCCGCCACGGCCGCGGCCGCGCCGCAGGAGATGCCCGACAGGATGCCTTCCTCGCGCGTCAGGCGACGCGCATAGTGGATCGCTTCCTCGTTGGTCACCTGCTCGACCGCATCGACGAGCGAGAGATCGAGCACATCGGGCACGAAGCCCGCGCCGATGCCCTGGATCTTGTGCGGCGACGGCTTCAGCGGCTCGCCGGCGCGCTTCTGCGTCAGCACCGGACTGGCGGCCGGCTCGACCGCCACCGTCTGGATGGCCTTGCCCTTCGATTTCTTGATGAAGCGCGACACGCCGGTGATCGTGCCGCCGGTGCCCACGCCCGACACGAAGATGTCGATCTTGCCGTCGGTGTCCTGCCAGATCTCCGGTCCGGTGGTGGACTCGTGGATGGCGGGATTGGCCGGATTCTTGAACTGCTGCAGCAGCACGTAGCGCGACGGATCGGAGGCCGCGATCTCTTCGGCCTTCGCGATGGCGCCGCCCATGCCCTTCGCGCCCTCGGTCAGCACCAGCTTCGCGCCGTACGCGAGCAGCAGCTTGCGGCGTTCAATGCTCATCGTCTCGGGCATGGTCAAGGTGATCGGAATGCCACGTGCCGCCGCGACGAAGGCGAGCGCGATGCCGGTGTTGCCGCTGGTGGGCTCGACGATCTCCTTGCCGGGGCCGAGCAGCCCGCGCTTCTCGGCGTCCCAGATCATCGCTGCGCCGATGCGGCACTTGACGGAGTAGGCCGGATTGCGGCCCTCGATCTTGGCGAGCACGGTGGCGGCAGCGCCGTCCGTGATGCGGTTCAGTCGGATCAGCGGCGTATGGCCGATGGACAGCGAGTTGTCGGCGTACCAGTTGCTCATGGGAGGTCCTCGATGGAGTCTCGTGACGGCGTGACGGGGCGCGCCGCGACCGGCGCGGCAGCCATCATGCCCGGTACCCAAGCCTAGGCCGATTTCAAGGCCCGCGAGGCCGGTCGCGCTGCCATCGATATAACCTCGGCGCAGAAGCCGCGCGGCTTGTCGGGCGGTCAGTCCGATGCCGCCGGCGGCCGGCGCCGTCGCGCCGCGATCACCGCGGCGAGCGTGCTCACCACGAACACCGCAGCGATGCCGAGCGCCAGCCAGCGCACATCCACTGCCAGCAGATCGCCGGCCAGCGAGTACACGATGGTGGCCGGCAGTTGCCCCACGCCGGTCGCCAGCAGAAAGCGCCAGAAGCCGATTCGGGCCAGCCCTGCCGCGTACGACACCGGATCGAAGGGCACGAAGGGCAGCAGCCGTGCGACCAGAATCGCCCACAGCCCCCAGCGTGCGCTGAGGCGATCGAACTGGCTCAGCGCACCGGGTGGCGACAGCTTCTCGACCAGTCCGCGCCCGTACCAGTACGCGAGCCCGTAGCACAGTGCAGCACCCAGCATCGCGCCGGTCCACGAGATGGCCGCGCCCCATGCCCACCCGAACACCGCCGCGTTGGCGAAGGTGATGACGAAGGCGGGCAGCGGCGCGATCACGGCCTGCATCATCATCAGTCCGATCGACAGCAGCGGCGCCCACGCGCCTGCGGACTGCACGTAACTGCGCACCGCGGCGACGTCCACGGCGCCGAGCATCGCGATCCATTGATCGACGTGCAGACGGACCGCGGGAATCAGCAGATAGGCCGCCGGCAGCGCGATCAGCAACGCAACCTTGGCGGCGAGACTCCAGCGCGACACGCGCGACGGGGGCGGGGGAGCGGAGTGCATGGCAACAGGCGCGGCATCGAGGCCCGTGGGCTCGGTACGGCGCGCCCGGATTCTATCGGCATGCCCCGGCACGCATGCAGTCATGCCCGCGAAAGCGGGCATCCAATGAAAGGAAAGGCAACTTCAACATGGATTCCTGCTTGCGCGGGAATGGCGCCTTGCACACAGGCCCCTTAGCACCGCGGCACAGGAGCAAGTGCGCATTCGATATGAGGCGCCCTTCCTTTTGCCCCTAACGTGACCGCCTCGTTCAAGTCACCTCGCATCTTCTCCTGATGAGCGCAGTCGCATTGCCGACGCCGGTCGGCGCGCTTCCCCTCGCCCGCCGCCGCCGGCGCGTGCTGCCCGGCTTCGGGCTGTCGATGGGGCTCACGCTCGTCTACCTGAGCCTGATCGTGCTGATCCCGCTGTCGTCGCTGGTGTTCCGCAGCGCCGGTCTCGGATGGGACGCGCTGTGGGCAACGGTGACCGATGCGCGCGTGGTCGCGTCGTATCGCATCACCTTCCTGGTGTCGTTCGCGGCCGCGCTGCTGAACCTCATCGCCGGCGGGCTGACGGCGTGGGTGCTGGTGCGCTATCCCTTCCCGGGGCGGCGGCTGGTCGATGCCATCGTCGATCTGCCCTTCGCATTGCCGACCGCGGTGGCGGGCATCGCGCTGACTGCGCTCTACGCGCCCAACGGCTGGATCGGCGCCTGGTTCGCGAGCCTCGGCATCAAGGTGGCGTTCACGCCGCTCGGCATCTTCGTCGCGCTGGTGTTCATCGGGCTGCCCTTCATCGTGCGCACCGTGCAGCCCGTGCTGCAGGACATGGACCGCGAATACGAGGAAGCATCGGCGTCGCTCGGTGCGTCGCGGCTGCAGACGATCGTCAAGGTCGTGCTGCCGACGCTGGCGCCGGCGCTGTTCGCCGGATTCGTGCTGGCCTTCGCGCGCGCCATCGGCGAATACGGCTCGGTGGTGTTCATTGCCGGCAACATGCCCTTCGTGTCGGAGATCACGCCGCTGATCGTGATCACCAAGCTCGAGCAGTACGACTACGCGGGCGCCGCGGCGGTCGGGCTGTCGATGCTGGTGATCTCGTTCGCGCTGATCCTCGCAATCAATCTGCTGCAGCGCTGGCAGGCGCGGCGGGGCAGCAGGTAGTCCCATGGCCGGCGGCAACCGCTTCGTACCGTCGCGCGCCAACCGCGAGCCGCCCCTCGTGCGCGCGCTGCTGCTGGGCGGCGTACTGACTTTCCTCGCGCTGTTCCTGGTGCTGCCGCTGGCGGTGGTGTTTGCGGAGGCGTTGCGCAAGGGCTGGGGCACGTACGTGGCCGCGCTCGCCGATCCTGACGCCTGGGCGGCCATCCGGCTGACGCTGCTGGTCGCGGCGATCGCGGTGCCGCTGAACCTGGTGTTCGGCGTGATCGCGGCGTGGGCGATCGCGAAGTTCGAGTTCCGCGGCAAGCAGGTGCTGATCTCGCTGATCGACCTGCCGTTCTCGGTATCGCCGGTGGTGGCCGGACTGATCTACGTGCTGGTGTTCGGCGCGCAGGGCTGGTTCGGTCCGTGGCTGCAGGCGCACGACATCAAGGTGATCTTCGCGCTGCCCGGGCTGGTGCTGGCCACGGTGTTCGTCACCTTTCCCTTCGTCGCGCGCGAACTGATTCCGCTGATGCAGGCGCAGGGTGCGGACGAGGAAGAAGCCGCGCTGACGCTGGGCGCGTCGGGACTGAAGACCTTCTGGCACGTGACGCTGCCCAACGTGCGCTGGGCGCTGCTGACGGGCGTGATCCTGTGCAACGCACGCGCGATGGGCGAGTTCGGCGCGGTGAGCGTCGTGTCGGGCCATATCCGCGGCCAGACCAACACGATGCCGCTGCACGTGGAGATCCTCTACAACGAATACCAGTTCGCCGCGGCCTTCGCCGTCGCGTCACTGCTGGCGCTGCTCGCGCTGGTGACGCTCGCGGCGAAGTCGCTGGTCGAGTGGCGCGACGAGCGTGCGCAGGCCGCGGCGCGCAGCGCGGCGACCGAATTGCAGGCCGAGGCATATGGGCCGGTCGTGCCCGCCACGGCGTGAGCCAAGGGAAGTATCGATGAGCATCCGCATTTCCGGCATCAGCAAGCGCTTCGGCGCATTCACCGCACTGAACGACGTGTCGCTCGACATCGGCACCGGCGAACTGGTCGCGCTGCTCGGGCCATCGGGCTGCGGCAAGACGACCCTGCTGCGCATCATCGCCGGTCTGGAAACGCCCGATGCGGGTTCGGTCGAAGTGCAGGGCGAGGACACCACCGAGGTCGCTATCCAGCAGCGCAAGGTGGGCTTCGTGTTCCAGCACTACGCGCTGTTCCGCCACATGACGGTGTTCGACAACGTCGCGTTCGGCCTGCGCGTGCGCCCGCGCCGCGACCGGCCGGTGGAGTCCGACATCCGTGCCCGCGTGCATGGGCTGCTGCAGCTCGTGCAACTCGACTGGCTGGCTGATCGCTATCCCAGCCAGCTGTCGGGCGGACAGCGCCAGCGCATCGCGCTGGCCCGCGCGCTGGCGGTGGAGCCGCGCGTGCTGCTGCTCGACGAACCGTTCGGTGCGCTCGACGCGAAGGTGCGCAAGGAACTGCGTCGCTGGCTGCGCCGCCTGCACGATGAACTGCACGTGACCAGCGTGTTCGTCACGCACGATCAGGAAGAGGCGCTCGAGGTCGCCGATCGCGTGGTCGTGCTCAATGCCGGCCGCATCGAGCAGATCGGCACGCCCGAGGCCGTGTACACGCATCCGGCGAACGCCTTCGTCTACGGTTTCCTCGGTGCGGCCAACCGCTTCGTCGGCCACGCGCGCGACGGCGCGTTCAGTACAGGCGAGCTGCGCCACGCCGCGGCCGGCCTGCCCACGGGTGCCGAGGAAGTGCCGGCCATCGCATTCGCGCGTCCGCATGAGCTCGCCGTACAGCGGCCAGCGCCCGGCGCAGACGGCATACCGGCGCGCCTGGTGCGTCGCTATGCGCGCGGCGCGAACGTGCTGCTGGAGCTCGATCGCGCCGACAGCGACGGGGCCATCGAAGTGGAACTGCCGCGCGACGAGGCCGACCGGCTGAATGCTGCCGTCGGCGAGCAACTCGTCGTGCGACCGCGGGCGCTGCGAGTGTTCGCTGCGGAAGGTGCGGCCTGATCCCTGCGACCGCGACGATCGCTGATCGACTGTTGCCGGGACACCCGGCTTCCGCGTCGATGCGATGGGCTGGAGCTGCGCCGTCGCCAGCCTCATGCCTCTGCGGGATGCGCGTCGCATGACATCGTCGAAATGAGCAGGGCGGCCCTTACATGCGACGTCCGCCACGAGCGGCAAGGAGACCCCATGACTCGCAAGATCGTGTTCACGACCAAGGCTGCTAAGCCGCCCGTGGTGTACAGCCAGGCTGTAAAGGCTGCGGGCCTGGTGTTCGTCTCGGGCACGGCGCCCCATGACCCAGCCACCGGAGCAATAAGGGGCAACACCGTCCAGGAACAGACCAGGCAATGCCTGACGAACATCTCGGCCATTCTCGAAGCGGCCGGCAGTTCACTGGAAAGAATCGTCAGCGTGACCGTCGTGCTCGCGGATGAGGATGACTTTGCGGGGATGAACGAGGAATACACCAAGTGGTTCCCAACCAATCCGTCCGCGCGTCAAGGCGCGAAACTCCCCGCGCGCATCCCCGGACTGAAGGTTTCGATCGCGGCAATTGCGGAGGCCTGAGTCGGAGCTGGGATGGGGTCCAACCGGCCAAAGGCTGACATTCCGCTGCGTCGCATAACTGGCCTTAGAGCGGACGTTCGAACGTCGAGGGGAGTGCGCGCAGCCAGTCTCTTTCGATGGTTTGGGTCGCTGCGGCTTGCGTTTCGGGCGTGGCGTTGAGGGCTACCGAGAACTCATCGGCGCTGAAAGGAGGTAGTCCGATCGGGCGTCACCGATCGCGACGGCTCGCGACGCAGGCACACCAGCGTCTGGCGCAATTCGCTGATGAATGAGACCTTGTCGCGCTCATCAACAGCGACAGTGACTGTCAGCGCCGAGCCCGCGTTGCCATCGCCACCGGCGCATGGTTCGCCAGGCGCCAGCTGTCGTCGAACCAGCGATCTTCGTAGAAGCCGGTGATGACGAAGCCGGCCGAAAGCTGTCCTCCGATCTGCGCGTCCAACGAGTGGCCGTACTCCAGCATGGCGCCGCGCTGTAGCTTGTTCTGCAACTGCGCTGCCGTGAGTTGTGAGACGTCGGCATACGGCAACGAGTACTTCACGACCAACTCGCCGCTTGCATCGGCGGCGTCGTGGTCGAACAGGAAGACCATGGGGTTCATGAAGCCAGCGAGCAGTTCGCCGCCCGGGCGCAGAACGCGATGACACTCGCGCCAGACCGGTTCAATGTCGGGCACGAAAACGTTCGAGGCTGGATGAAATACGAGATCGAACGACGCATCGCTCAATGTGCTCAAGTCCGCCATGTCGCCCTGGAGGCACTGCAAAGCAAGGCCTTCACGCTCGGCGACTTGGTGATCCTTGGCGAGTTGCTCGCCCGATAGGTCGAAGCTCACTACTCGCGCGCCTGCGGCCGCCAGGACGGGAGCCTGCTGCCCACCGCCTGAAGCGAGACACAGCAGGTCACGGTTGCGGAGATCGCCGAACCAGTTGCGTGGCACCTGCAGCTTTGGTGTTAGCACTACTTGCCAGTCGCCCGCGCGAGCGCGGGCGATCGTGGCCGCATCAACAGGCTCCGACCAGACACTGCCGCTTGTGGAAGCGCGGTCCCATGCGCGGCGGTTGTGGCTCAGATGGTCCATGGATAGTCATTCTCCAGTGCGTGAGTAGGGCGCAACGGTCCGTCAACGGCGTTCCGACGAGGTGGTCAAAGTAGTTTCAGTGTAGGTGGTGTTGATTCGGTCGAAGAACGGGGCCAGGGCCTTCCGCGGGCCTTCGAGGAATATCAGCCGATGTATGCGGCACTGATGCGCTCGTGAGCAGATCCGCGACCGTACCTTGGCAAGAAGCGACCGGACGCTCGAAGAAGCCGAATTCGGTTTCAAGAACGGGGGGGCACCTTCGAGCCAACTACACGTTCGACACCACCAATGCCACGGTCGAGGAGATCCAGCGCCCAGCCTCCGGCTGACTTCACCTGACTACGGTCGCCGCTTAAATCACAAACGCCACGTGTCCGCTACTGACGTGAATCTCACGGCTGCTTTCGGAGAGTGCTGACGTCCGCAACGGGTCGATACCAACAATCCCGACCCGCCACACCCGCGACCTCAGGCGGCTTCGCCCAGATACGCTTCGCGCACCTTCGGATCGTTGAGCATTCCCGTCGCGTCGCCGCTCAGCGTGATCACGCCGGATTCCATGACGTAGGCGCGGTGCGCGGCCTCGAGCGCGAGCCGGGCGTTCTGCTCGACCAGCAGCATTGGCACCTTGCGCGCGGCCACCGAGCGGATTACCTCGAAGATCTTGTCGACCATGATCGGCGACAGGCCCATCGAAGGCTCGTCGAGCAGCAGCAGTTTCGGCTGGCTCATCAGTGCGCGGGCCATCGCCAGCATCTGCTGTTCGCCGCCGGACAGCGTGCCGGCGAGCTGCTTCGCGCGTTCCTTCAGGCGCGGAAAGGTCGCGTACATCTCGTCGATGTCGCGCTTGATGCCGGCATCGTCGCGGCGCACGAAGGCGCCCATCTGCAGGTTCTCCGTGACCGTCATGCGCGCGAACACGCCGCGACCCTCAGGCACCATCGCCAGCCCGCGCGCGAGCAGCTGGTACGACGCCAGGCCCTGCGTCGTGCGGCCCATGTACTGGATCTCGCCGGTCCACTGCTGCGTGCCGGCGATCGCCTTCAGCGTCGAGGTCTTGCCCGCGCCGTTGGCGCCGATCAGCGTCACCAACTCTCCGGCGCGCACCTCGAGGCTCACGCCCTTGACGGCCTGGATGCCGCCGTAGGCGACCTTCAGGTCCTTGATCTGCAGGACGACTTCGCTCGCCATGAGACTAGGCCGCCTTGGTCGCGACGGCCTTGTGGCCGCTGCCGAGATAGGCTTCGATCACCGCCGGATTGCTCTGCACGTCGGCCGGCGCACCGGTGGCGATCATCTTGCCGTAGTCGAGCACGGTGACGCGGTCGCACAGGCCCATCACCAGCTTCACGTCGTGCTCGATCAGCAGGATCGTCACGCCGTCACGGCTGATCGCTTCGAGCAGCGTGCGCAGCGCGAGCTTCTCGGTGGCGTTCATGCCGGCGGCGGGTTCGTCGAGCGCCAGCAGCTTCGGTTCGGTGGCGAGCGCGCGCGCGATCTCCAGCCGGCGCTGGTCGCCATAGGCGAGCGTGCGGGCCTGATAGTCGGCGTACTTGCGGATGCCGACGTAGTCGAGCAGTTCCAGCGAGCGCGCCTTGATCGCGCGCTCTTCTTCCAGCGTGCGCCGCGTGCGCAGGATTGCGCCGAGGGCGGTGGCCTTGGTGCGCACGTGGCGGCCGACCATGACGTTTTCCAGCGCGGTCATGTCGGGGAACAGGCGGATGTTCTGGAACGTGCGTGCGATGCCGGCCTGTGCGACGCGATGCACGTCGCTCGGCGAATACGGACGGCCTTCGAGCTCGAAGGTGCCGGAGTCCGGCGTGTAGAGCCCGGTGATGACGTTGAAGAAGGTCGTCTTGCCGGCGCCGTTCGGCCCGATCAGGCCGTAGATCTCGCCGCGCGCGATGGTGATTCCGACATCGGACAGCGCCTGCAGTCCGCCGAAGCGCTTGTTGACGCCGGCGACGCGCAGCACGTCGGTCGTGGGCACCGCGCTCATGCGGTCCGTCCGGCGGCAGCGCCGCGCGCGACGCGGTGGGACGGATTGATGCCGTGCTCGGGCGCAGGCCACAGGCCCTTCGGCCGGTACAGCATGATCAGCACCAGCGCCAGGCCGTATAGCATCATGCGCAGCACCTCGGCGTCGATGACGACGTGGCCGAACAGCGCGTTCTGCACCGGCACCACGGTGTGTCGCAGAACCTCGGGGAACATCGCCAGCAGCACCGCGCCGAGCACGACGCCCGGAATGTGGCCGAGGCCGCCCAGCACGACCATCGCCAGCACGATGATCGATTCGTTCAGCACGAAGGACTCCGGCGACACGAAGCCCTGGAAGGCCGCGAACATCGCGCCCGACACGCCGCCGAAGGTCGCGCCCAGCGAGAATGCGAGCAGCTTGACGTTGCGCACGTTGATGCCCATCGCCTTGGCCGCGATCTCGTCCTCGCGGATCGCCATCCAGGCGCGGCCCAGGCGCGAGTCCTGCAGCCGTACGCAGACGACGATGGTGATGATGGTCAGTACGAGGAACAGGTAGTAGTACAGATGCACCGACGGCACGGCGATGCCGAAGAACTGCTGCGTGCGCCCGAGGTCGACGCCCAGGATGCGGATCGGCTCGATCAGCGTGATGCCCTGCGGCCCGTTGGTGATGTTGACCGGCGCATTCAGGTTGTTCAGGAAGATGCGCACGATCTCGCCGAAGCCCAGCGTCACGATCGCCAGGTAGTCGCCGCGCAGCTTCAGCACCGGTGCGCCGAGCAGGATGCCGAACATCGCCGCCAGTCCCGCGCCCAGCGGCACCACCAGCCAGATCGAGCTGTGCAGCCCCTGCGGGAACATCGCGGCGATCCAAGGGAAGGTGGACGTCAGGTGCGGAGAAGCCAGCAGCGCGTACATGTACGCGCCCACCGCGTAGAACGCGATGTAGCCCAGGTCGAGCAGGCCCGCGAAGCCCACGACGATGTTGAGCCCCAGTGCCAGCATCACGTACAGGCACGCGAAGGCCAGTGCGCGCACCCACGCGTTGCCGAGCTGGCCGACCACGAAGGGCAGGGCGATCAACGCGACCGCGACCAGCGCCACGCCCAGCCAGACGGCGGCGCGGTTGTGCGCAAGGCGCGGCAGCAGCGTCTTCACGATGCGGCGGTCAGGCCCGGTCCGCGACGCGCTCGCCGAGCAGGCCCGACGGCCGGAAGATCAGCACCAGCACGAGGATCGCGAACGCGAACACGTCCTGGTAATGGCTGCCGAGCACGCCCCCGGTGAGCTGGCCGATGTAGCCTGCGCCCAGCGCCTCGATCAGGCCGAGCAGCAGCCCGCCGAGCATCGCGCCGGGTATGTTGCCGATGCCGCCGAGCACCGCGGCCGTGAACGCCTTCAGCCCCGGCAGGAAGCCCATGTAGAAGTGCGCGACGCTGTAGGTGGCAGCGAGCATCACGCCGGCCAGCGCTGCCAGCGAAGCGCCGATCGCGAAGGTGGCCGCGATGACGAAGTTCGGATTCACGCCCATCAGTCCGGCCACGCGCGGGTTCTCGGCGGTGGCGCGCATCGCCCGGCCGAGGCGCGTGCGGTTGACCAGCAGCATCAGGGCGATCATCACCACCGCGGACAGCGCGATGACCAGCAGCTTGGTGATGGTGACGGTCGCGCCGCCGAACTCGATCGGATTGTTCGGGATCAGCTGCGGAAAGGTCAGGTAGTTGCGGCCCCACACCAGCATCGCGATCGTCTGGATCACGATCGACACGCCGATGGCGCTGATCAGCGGCGCCAGCCGCGGCGCGTTGCGCAGCGGCCGGTACGCGACGCGTTCGATGACCAGGCTCAGCACGACGCAGGTGGGGATCGCCGCCAGCAGGCCGGCGCCGATCAGCGCCCAGCCCGGCAGGCCGGGGAACATGGTCTGCAGCAGCAGGATGGTCGACAGCGCGGTCAGCGCGCCGACGGTCAGCACGTCGCCGTGCGCGAAGTTGATCAGGTTCAGGATCCCGTAGACCATCGTGTAGCCCAGCGCGATCAGCGAATACAGGCTGCCGAGCACGAGGCCGTTGATGATCTGCTGCAGGAAGGTGTCCATGCGGGACCGGGTGGGTTAGGTCGCAGACGGTGCCAGCGGCTGCGGGATCGCGAATCGTAGCAAGCCAGCCGCCGCACCGCGCGGCAAATGGGCAAGCCGCAAAGAAAACGGCACCCGTAGGTGCCGTTTTGTCTTGCCTGGTGCGCCTCAGCGAACCGTCGAGATGTACTCGAGCTTGTCGCCAGCCACCTTGAACATCGAAATGGCGCCGTTCTTCAGGTCGCCCTTGTCGTCGAACACGATCGTGCCGGTCAGGCCCGGGTAGTTGGTCGCGGGCACTGCGCCGGTGATGGCGGCGCGGTCGGCCTTGCCGGCGCGCTTGATGGCGTCGACGATGACGTACACCGCGTCGTACGAGTACGGCGAGTAGATCTGCACGTCCTGGCCGAATTCCTTCTTGAAGCGCGCCTTGAAGTCTTCGCCCTTGGCGAGCTTCTCGACCGCTTCACCGGCCATCGAGCAGTGCAGGATGCCCGCGGCATCGCCCGCCAGCTTGATGAACTCGGGCGAGCACGCGCCGTCGCCGGCCAGCAGCGGCGCCTTGATGCCGAGCTGCTTGATCTGCTTGGCCATCGGGCCCGCCGTGGCGTCCATGCCGCCGTACATGATGACGTCGGGCTTGGTGGCGCGCACCTTGGTCAGGATCGCGTTGAAGTCGGTCGTCTTGTCGGTGGCGAACTCGCGCGCGACGACCTTCATGCCCTTTTCCTTCGCGACGCGCTCGACCACGTCGGCCAGGCCCTGGCCATAGGCGGTGCGGTCGTCGACGATGGCGATGGTCTTGGCCTTCAGCGCTTCGTGCGCGTAGTTGGCGAGAACGGCGCCCTGCTGGTTGTCGTTGGCCACGACGCGGAACGTCGTCTTGAAGCCCTGCTGCGTGTACTTCGGGTTCGTCGCCGACGGGGAGATCTGCGTCATGTTGGCGTCGGAATAGATCTTCGACGCCGGGATCGACGTGCCGGAGTTCAGGTGGCCGACGACGGCGACGGCGCCGGAGTCGACGATCTTCTGCGCGGCCAGCGTGCCTTCCTTCGGGTCGGCCTTGTCGTCCTCGCCGACGATGACGATTTCATACGTCACGTCGCCGACCTTGACGCCGCCGGCGGCATTGATTTCCTTGGCGGCGAGCTGCGCGCCCATTTCGTTGTCCTTGCCCAGGTGCGCGATCCCGCCCGTCAGCGGAGCGACGTGGCCGATCTTCAGCTGGGTCTTGGCAGGCGCGGCGGGCGCAGCCGCCTTGGGCGCCGGCGCGGGCGCGGGTTCTTCCTTCTTGCCGCAAGCGGCGAGCGCGACGGCCGCAGCAATGGCCACCGGCGCGAACTTGATGACGCGATTCATCTTCCTTTTCTCCTCTGAGAGTGTCGGGGCGACCTGGGCCGGTCGATCTTTCATGGCGCCTTGCAGCGGCTATGACGACGGGTGATTCCTGCACGGCGGAAGCCGCAGGCAGGAAACTGGGGATTGTACTCAGGCGACAGAGGGGCGCCAATGGCCGCGTCCGGGCGCAAAAAAGGGGCGCCGCGGCGCCCCTTTTCGCTCGCTGACGCGGACTACTGCGACAGCACCCACTTGGCCAGGGACGTCGCCTCGGCTTCGTTGACCTGGGGATTCGCCGGCATCGGCACCTGGCCCCACACGCCGACACCGCCTTCGCGGATCTTCTTCGCGAGCTTGGCGGGCGCGTCCTTGTCGCCCTTGTACTTGGCAGCGACATCCTTGTAGGCCGGGCCTACGAGTTTCTTGTCGATGGCATGGCAGGCCATGCAGTTCTTCTGCTTGGCAAGATCGGCCTGCGCAAGCACGGGGCTGCTGGCTACGGCAAGGCCCAGTACGGCGAGGGCTACGACATGCTTCATGGCGGTCTCCGTGGCTTTGAAGAAATGGGGCAAAACCCCGTTGTCGAATGTGCGATTCTAACGGCGTGCCCACCGTTTGGTTGACCCCTGCAGCCTTCTGCGGCGCCCGGGTGGCGTCTATAGTGGCGTCGGTTTGACTGCCGGAGGTTAGCAATGTGGCTGCTTTGGCTCGGTGTGGCGCTCATCGTGCTCAAGCTGCTCGACATCAGCGTGTTCGCCACGCTGTCGTGGTGGTGGATCGCCCTCGTGTTCGCGCTCGCGATGATCTGGTTCGAAGTGTTCGAACGTCGCCTGGGGCTCGACAAGAAGAAGGCCTTCGACGAGATGGAGGCGCACAAGAAGAAGCGCATCCAGCAGGCGCTGGAGGCGAAGAAGAAGCGGTAGCTACTCCGTCATCGCACCGCGGCTCGCGGTGGCGGCGAGCTTGGCGTACTTGGCGAGCACGCCCTTGGTGTAACGCGGCGCCGGCGCCTTCCAGGCGGCGCGACGTTTGGTGAGTTCCGCGTCGGGCACGTTCAGCTGCAGCAGCAGCTGATGCGCATCGATGGTCACGGAGTCGCCTTCGTTGATCATCGCGATGTTGCCGCCGAGATGCGCTTCGGGCGCGACGTGGCCCACGACCATGCCCCAGGTGCCGCCGGAGAAGCGGCCGTCGGTGATCAGACCGACGCTTTCACCGAGCCCCTTGCCGATCAGCGCCGACGTCGGCGACAGCATCTCGCGCATGCCGGGGCCGCCCTTCGGGCCTTCGTAGCGGATCACCAGCACGTCGCCCGGTCGGATGCGGTCGCCGAGGATTGCGTCCATCGCGGCCTCCTCGGAGTCGAACACGCGCGCGGGGCCGGTGATCACCGGGTTCTTCAGGCCCGTGATCTTCGCCACGCAACCCTCGGGCGCGAGGTTACCCTTCAGGATGGCGAGATGGCCCTGCGCGTACAGCGGGTTGCCGAACGGCCGGATGACCTCCTGGTCTGCGGCCGGCTCGACCGGCACGTCGGCCAGCATCTCGGCCATGGTGCGGCCGGTGATGGTCATGCAGTCGCCGTGCAGCAGGCCGTTTTCCAGCAGGATCTTCAGTACCTGGGGAATACCGCCGGCCGCGTGCAGGTCGGTGGCGACGAAGCGGCCCGATGGCTTCAGGTCGCACAGCACGGGCACGCGACGCCGGACGCGTTCGAAGTCGTCGATGGTCCATGGAATGCCGGCCGCGTCGGTGATGGCCAGGTAGTGCAGCACCGCGTTCGTGCTGCCGCCCACCGCCATGATCAGGCTGACGGCGTTCTCGATCGATTTGCGCGTGATGATGTCGCTGGGGCGCAGGTTGTTCTGCACCGCCTGCACCAGCACGCGCGCGGCGTCGCGCGTGCTGCGCAGCTTGTCCTCGTCCGGGTTGGCCTGCGTCGACGAATACATCAGGCTCATGCCCAGCGCCTCGAACGACGAGCTCATCGTGTTGGCGGTGTACATGCCGCCGCAGGAGCCCGAGCCCGGAATGCAGCGCCGCTCGATCTCCTTGAAGTCGGTCGCGCTCATGCGGCCGGCGGTGAATTCGCCGACGGCCTCGAAGGCCGACACGATGGTGAGGTCCTTGTCCTTGTAGTGGCCGGGCTTCACCGTGCCGCCGTAGACATAGATCGCCGGCACGTTGCACCGCGCGATGCCCATCATGCCGCCCGGCATGTTCTTGTCGCAGCCGCCGATGACGATGACGCCGTCCATCCACTGACCGTTGACGCAGGTCTCGACGCAGTCGGCGATGACCTCGCGCGATACCAGCGAGTACTTCATGCCCTCGGTGCCCATGCCGATGCCGTCGGAAATGGTGGGCGTGCCGAACACCTGCGCATTGGCGCCTGCGTCGAGGATCTCGTCGATGGCGGCGTCCGCGAGCTTCTGCAGGCCCGCGTTGCACGGCGTGATGGTCGAGTGGCCGTTGGCCACGCCGATCATCGGCTTGTCGAAATCCTCGTCCCTGTAGCCCATCGCGTAATACATCGCGCGGTTGGCGGAGCGGGCCACGCCCTGGGTGACGTGCTTCGAGCGTTCGTTGTGGGGCATGAGTGGGTCTCGGCAGGAACTCGGCAGAAGACGGCGCAGCGGAACAGGCAATAATAGGGCAAGCGTCCTTTGCAAGCCTCTCATCGGCCTCACTTCGCAGCCTCGCTCCGGCTTACCTCCCGTGCCCGTCGTCCACCACTTCGATCCCGTCGCCTTCTCCATCGGCCCGCTCAGCGTGCGCTGGTACGGACTGATGTACCTGCTGGGCTTCACGCTGTTCCTGATCCTCGGCCGCCTGCGCGCGCGCGAGGCGTGGCGCGACATGAGCGCGCGCGACGTCGACGACCTGCTGTTCTACGGAATGATCGGCGTCATCGTCGGTGGAAGGCTCGGGCACGTGATCTTCTACGGGCCGCTGTCGTACTACCTCGCGCACCCGCTGGAGATCGTCGCGGTCTGGAAGGGCGGCATGGCGTCGCACGGCGGCATCCTCGGCGTCATCGTCGCCATGGGGTGGTTCGCGCGCAGCCGCGGCAAGTCGTTCCTGCGCGTGGCGGATTTCGTCGTGCCGCTGGTGCCGCTGGGACTGGGCGCCGGGCGCATCGGCAACTTCATCAACGGCGAACTGTGGGGCCGCGTTGCCGATCCGGCGAGCGTGCCGTGGGCGCGCATCTTCCCGCAGGCCGGCGACAACCTGCCGCGCCATCCGTCGCAGCTCTACCAGTTCGCGCTGGAAGGCGTGGTGCTGTTCGCGATCCTGTGGATCTACTCGCGCAAGCCGCGTCCGCCGGGCACGGTGGGCAGCCTGTTCCTCATCGCCTATGGCGTGCTGCGCATCCTCGGCGAGGTCTTCCGCGAGCCCGAGGCGCTGTACGGGGCCATGCCGCTCGGGCTGTCCGCGGGGCAGTGGCTGTCGGTGCCGATGGTGGTGATCGGCATCGGCCTCCACCTGTACTTCAGCCGGCGTCCGGTCCGCGCGCCGTCGTCGTAAGCACGCAGGCCGTGGGCATGGCCCGGCGTCGACGACACTGGCATCATCGCAGGCGTAGTCCGATGCAATCCCAGGCAGGCCGCCGCAGAGCGGCCGCGAAGCGCTGCCCTACAAACAAGGAGACTCCTCGATGCGATCCGTACGCGCTGCCCTCGCTGCGGCGGTCATGCTGTGTGCCGCGCTGTCCGCCGGCTCCGCCGATGCGCAGTCCTCATCGGCCACAGCGGCCTGGCCGACCCGCCCCATCACGCTGGTCGTGCCCTTCCCGCCGGGTGGCGGCACCGATGCGTTCGCGCGGCCGCTCGCCGTGCAGCTGACGAAGCAGCTCGGGCGCAACGTCATCATCGACAACAAGGGCGGCGCCGGCGGCACCGTGGGAGCGTCGTTCGCGGCCAAGCAGGCGCCCGATGGCTACACCTTCTTCATCGGCGCCGTGCATCACGCCATCGCGCCGAGCTTCTATCCGAAGCTCGACTACGACATCGAGACCGATCTGGTTCCGCTGACCATCATCGCCAATCCGCCGCAGATCGTCGTGGTCAATCCCAGTCGCGTGAAGGTCGCCGACTTCAAGGCGTTCATGGAGCTGCTGCGCGCGAACCCGGGCAAGCTGAACTACGCGTCGGCGGGCAACGGCACGTCGCATCACCTGGCCGGTGAACTCTTCAAGCAGCAGAGCAAGACCTACATCGTGCACATTCCCTATCGCGGCGCCGGGCCTGCGCTGCAGGACCTGATCGCGGGCAACGTCGACATGATGTTCGACGGCCTCGGTTCATCGGCGCAGCACATCCGCGCGGGCCGTATCAAGCCGCTGGCGGTGGCGGCGACGAAGCGCTCGCCGGCCTTTCCCGACGTGCCGACCGCCATCGAACTGGGCATGCCGGAGTACGTGGTGTCCACGTGGTACGGCATCTGGGGCGTGAAGGGCACGGCGAAGGACATCCTCGATCGCATGCAGGCCGAGGTCGTGAAGGCGATGAACACGCCCGAGCTGAGGGAGATCTGGGCCAGCAACGGCTCCGAGTCGACCACGATGACGCCGGCCGAATTCTCGAAGTTCCTGTCGAGCGAGATCAGGCGCTGGGCAGCGGTGTCGAAGACCTCGGGCGCCAAGCTCGACTGAACGAACGGCGCGCACCCGCGGAGCGACGATGAGCGGCACGGTGCATTGCCAGCGGACGGGCGAGACGGCGACGGTCACGCTGGACTCGCCCGGCAAGCTCAACGCGATCTGCGAATCGATGTGGCAGGCCCTGACGCGCACCTTCCGCGGCTTTGCCGACGATAGCGTTGCTGCCGCCGACGATGCCCGGCTGCGCGTCGTGGTCGTGCGCGGCGCGGCTCGCAACTTCGCCGCCGGCGCCGATATCGACGAGTTTGCGCAGCTGCGCACCGAGCCGTCGGAAGGTCGGCGCTATCACCTCGAAACCATCGCCAACGCGCTCACTGCGATCGGCGACTGTCCGGTGCCGGTGGTGGCCGCCATCGAAGGCGTGTGCGTCGGCGGCGGTCTGGAGGTGGCGGTGGCCTGCGACCTGCGCATCGCGGCCGACAATGCGCGCATCGGCGCGCCGGTCGGCCGTCTGGGCTTCCCGTTCGCGTGGCCCGAACTCGTCCCGCTGCTGCGGCTGGTCGGGCCTGGCGTGGCCTCAGAGCTGCTGCTCGAAGGCCGGCTGCTCGATGCCCACGAGGCTGCCGCGCGCGGGCTGGTGACACGCGCGGTCGCCGCGGCGAACTTCGAGGCTGAAGTGCAGGCCTGCGTCGCGCGCATCAGCGCCGGCTCGCCTCGCAGCGCGCGCGAGAACAAGGCGGCGATCCGCCGCCTGACGGCGAGCGGCGGCGTCTACACCGAGCAGGAGCTCGATGCGAGCTTCGGCTTCCTGCAGTCCGACGACTATCGCGAGGGCGTGGCCGCCTTCCTGGCCAAGCGTCCCGCCCGCTTTCCCGGCCTATAGACCGAACATGGCCGCACACGGCCGCACATACGCCATGCTCCAGAACGCGAACCTCCATGCGCTGATCGAAAGCCGCTTCCCGACCGATCGCACGACGCCCTGCATCGAGACGGCCGATGGCCTGGTCTACGACTGGAACGACCTGCACCACGGCAGCGCGCGCATCGCGCACTGGCTGACATCGCTGGCGCTGCCGGCCGGTGCACGCGTCGCGGTGCAGGTCGAGAAATCGCCCGAATGCCTGATGCTGTATCTGGCGACGCTGCGCGCCGGGCTCGTCTACCTGCCGCTCAACACTGCGTACCAGCGCGCGGAAATCGAATACTTTCTCGGCGACGCCGGCCCCGACGTGCTGGTCTGTTCGCCGGCACGGCGCGCGGAACTCGAACCGCTGGCCAGGGCCGCGCACTGCCGCACCGTCGCGACGCTCGGCGAGGCGCGCGACGGCACGCTGCTCGAAGCGGCGGCGGGCTTCGGCGACCACTACGACACGCGTGTCCGCGCGGCCGACGACATGGCCGCCATCCTGTACACCTCGGGCACCACCGGGCGCAGCAAGGGCGCGATGCTGTCGCACGGCAACCTCGCGTCCAATGCGCTGACGCTGGACCAGTACTGGGGGTTCGCCGCCGCGCGCCGCGGTTCAGCCGGAGGCCGGCGCGACGTGCTGCTGCATGCGCTGCCGCTGTTCCACGTGCACGGCCTGTTCGTCGCGTCGCATGCGGCCCTGCTGGCCGGGGCGACGATGCTGTGGCTTCCGAAGTTCGATGCGGCGCAGGTGCTGGCGAGGCTGCCGCGCGCGACCGTGTTCATGGGAGTGCCGACCTATTACACGCGGCTGCTGGGCGACGCGGCATTCGATCGCTCGCGCTGCGCAAACATGCGGCTGTTCATCTCGGGCTCGGCGCCGCTGCTGGCGGACACGCATCGCGAGTTCGAGCAGCGCACAGGCCATCGCATCCTCGAGCGCTACGGCATGTCTGAAACGGTGATGCTGACGTCGAACCCGTACTTCGCCGACCAGGGCGTGCGCCTCGCCGGCACCGTCGGCAAGCCGCTTCCCGGCGTCGGTGTGCGCGTGGTGGACGAGGTGGGCCGGGCCTGCGCGGTCGGCGACATCGGCGCAGTGCAGGTGCGCGGCCCCAATGTCTTTGCCGGCTACTGGAAGATGCCGGAGAAGACAGCGGAGGAATTCACGGACGACGGCTGGTTTCGCACCGGCGACGTCGGGCACTTCGGTGGTGGGGCGCCGGCGGAGTACCTGACACTGGTCGGCCGCTCGAAGGACCTGATCATCTCGGGCGGCTACAACGTGTACCCGAAGGAGATCGAAGGCTACATCGATGAGTTGCCGGACGTGGTCGAGTCGGCCGTCATCGGACTGCCGCATCCGGATTTCGGCGAGGCGGTCGCCGCGGTGGTGGTGGCGCGTCGTGCCGGGGTGCTGGACGCCCAGCGCGTGATCGATGCGCTGCGTGGCCGCATCGCCAACTACAAACTGCCCAAGCGCGTGTTCGTCGTCGAGGATCTGCCACGCAACACCATGGGCAAGGTGCAGAAGAACGTGCTGCGCGACCGCTACCGGAGCACGTTCACGAACAGAAGCCGAAGTGCGACCTGAATTGCAGGCCGGCGGCGGCCGCGGGTACCGTGGGCAGGAAGGTGTCTTCGTCGCGCTGCCGCCGAGCAGCGCAGTTCGCCGTGGCAGCGGGGAAGGTCATGCCGCGGGCTGCGCCGCGCAACACGCAGCGCGCCAGTACGGACTCCACGAAATCGGTCTTGCCGTTGGTGTAGGCATCGCGGTCGTAGCGGTGCCGCAGCGCCAGTCCGCGCTTCAGCGTGGCATAGCGTGCGGCCAGTGCCGGGTCGCAGCGCAGGCTGTCGCGGAAGGCCATGTAGCGCCGCCAGTAGAACCCATTGAACTGCACGACGTGCACGTGGTGCGTGCGCTGCCCCTGGACCACCCGCTTGAAGAAGCGGCGGTCGGGCAGTGCGCGTTCGTATTCGGGAATGTATTCGTAGCCGTAGTCGACCAGGCGGTCGATGTGCCCGCCGAAGTCCGACAGTGAAGTCACGCCGACCAGCATGTCGATGGTGGGCTTCGCAGCCAGTCCCGGCACCGACGTGCTGCCGATGTGTTCGATGACCGGGTCCAGGTCATCGAGCACCATGTGGATCAGTTGCGATTCCACCCTGAAGCGCTGCGGCCAGGCGTTGTCGTAAGGCACGACGATGATCTGGTCGGGCAATGCTGTGCCGGTGGCCGGGCAGGGCGCAGTGGTGCGCGGGCCGGCGGATACGGACGCCATGGGGGTGGTCACGGTCTTCTCCCTGGATGCGACGCTTCGATCGGAAGCGGCGTGCCTGTTGTGTGCGTTGTGAGGTCAATCTAGACGGTCGCGACAGCGGTATCAGTCGCGTCTGCCCGGCCGGGAATGCGGAATATTCGACAGAAAGCCGCTGGCGCCGGGCTTCAGGGCGTGGCAGCCCTGCCGATGGCGCCTGCCGTCGCCTCGTGGCCGAGCGAAGCGAGCACGAGTTCTTCAGGCAGCGGCGCATGGATCAGGGCCACGAACGCACACGCGCACCCGAGCCCGGCCAGCATCAGCAGGCAGAGGGCGCCGCGTTCCGGCCGCGGTTCGCGGCGGGGATTGGGGGTCCGGGGATGCGCGTTCATCGAGGCTCTCCGACGGTCGTTCCAGTGACGCCAGCGTAGGTGGACGATGGCTTCCGGCACAGCGGCAACCGCAGGGTTGCGCGTGCCGAAAATTCACCAGGTCGCATGGGCTTCAGCAGTCGGCATGCCCGCCGCCGCCGTCCTCAGGCGGTTGCGGCGACGCTGGCGGCAAGGCGCGCCGCGTTGCCGGGCGCTTCGATCTTCGCGGTGTTGTCGAAGTAGCAGTAAACGTCGCGTCGGGTGCGGCCGGGCGCGCGGCGTGGCGCGATGCACTGTGCGTCCGGCGGTTCGTCGCCGCCCGCCCAGGCGCGGATGGGCGATGCAAAGTGATCGAGCCGCGCGTCGGAATCGCCGCTTTCGTAGATCTCATCGGCACCGTGCAGCCGCATGTAGATGAAACCGGCGGTCACGTCTTCGAACTCAGGCCAGCGGCCGCCGGTATCGGCCACCACGAAGGCCACTGCATGACGCCGCAGCAGTGCGATGAAGTCGGGATCGACGAAGCTGTCGTGGCGCACCTCCAGCGCGTGCTGCAGCCGCTGCCCGTCGCGGAACGTCACGCTCGCCGATTTAAGCTTGTCGTCATGCGTGCGCGCCATCCGTGTCGCCGCGTCGGCGTCGGTCGGCAGGAGCGCGAGGAACTCTTCCAGCTGCGCGCGGCTGTCACCGGCGAACGCGAAACCGGGCGGCAGCTGCCACAGGATCGGCCCCAGCTTGCCGTGCAATTCCGCCAGGCCGGAGGCGAGGAAGTTCGCCAGCGGTGCGCGCACGTCGTTCAGCCGGCGGATGTGCGTGATGTAGCGCGGCGCCTTGACGCTGAAGACGTTGCCATGCGCGCCCGCTGCAAGCGGCATGCCGTGCGCTGGCGCTGCCTGCCGAGAGCGTCGCCGCGAGCGTCGTCGAACTACCAGCGCGCCGGCGGCTTGCGATGGATGGTGATCGTGCGGTTCTCGATGGTGACGTAGCCGCCGATCGTCAGGTCCTTGAAGATGCGGCTGATCATGTCGCGCGATGCGCCGACGCGGTCGGCGATGTCCTGCTGTGTCATGCGTTCGGGCACCACCAGCTTGCCGTTGTCCTCGCGCGCGAGGGACAGCAGCAGCCGGGCCACGCGGCCATAGACGTCCATCAGCGCGAGATTCTTGACGTTGTCGGTGGCGATGCGCGCGCGGTCGATCAGCGTCGAGATCAGTGCCATGGCGATATCCGGGTTGGCGCCGATCGCGCTGCGCAGTTCGTCGCGCGTGATCACGGAGCAGCTCGTCGGCTCGAGCGTCATCACCGACGCTGAACGCGGCCGGCCGTCGAGCGACATCTCGCCGACGTAATCGCCGGGGCCGTAGGTGTCGAGGATCATCTCGCGCCCATCGTCGTCGGACACGTAGACCTTGACCTTGCCGCTCAGGATCACGTACAGGCTGTCGCCGCGGTCGCCTTCGTTGATGATGACCGCGTTCTTCGGAAAGCTGCGCACCTGTCCGCGAGCGGCGAACTCGCGCACCATCGGGTCGCCGATCTCGCTGAGCGCCTGCTCGTTCGCCACCATGACCGTCCTCCGTGTGCCTTGCGTGGGGCGCAGGGTGCGGGGGGGCCGTGGCCCGCCCGGCGTTGGGACTGCGATGTGCCGCCGACGCCGCGGCATTATGCGGCGCGGGCGCGGCGGTGGGGAAGGGGGCCGCCCGCGGCAGCCAGACGTCAGAGCGCCCGCACGCCCTTCCAGGTCATGTAGGCGGCCAGCGCGAACAGCAGCCCGGCGAGCACGCGCTTCAGCACCTTGGTTTCCATGGCGTGTGCGGCGCGCGCACCGAGTGGCGCGGTGAGCACGCTGGCCGCGGCGATCGCCAGCAGCGCCGGTACATAAACGAAGCCCAGCGTGCCGGCCGGCAGCGCCGTGTTGCCATGTCCCGCGAGGACGTAGCCGACGGTGCCGGCGGCGGCAATCGGAAAGCCCAACGCCGCGGAGGTGCCGACTGCGCGGTGGATCGGCACGTTGCTCCACACCATGAAGGGGACCGACAGGAATCCGCCGCCGGCACCGACCATGCTGGAAATGAAGCCGATCACCGTGCCGACGCCGAACATGCCGGCACCGGGTGGCAGCTCGCGCGTCGGCTTCGGCTTGCGGTCGAGCAGCATCTGCACGGCGGAGAAGCCTACGAACACCGCGAAGATCAGCGCCAGCCAGACCGTCGGCAGCCGGCCGGCGATCTGCGCGCCCACCAGCGAGCCGAGCAGGATGCCGGGCGCGAGCAGCCACACCACCGGCCACATGACGGCGCCGCGCTGGTGATGCGCGCGCACCGACGACAGCGAGGTGAACAGGATGGTCGCGAGCGACGTCGCGATCGCCATGTGCACGACGTGCTCGGCCGGATAGCCGCGCCACGTGAAGAGCAACGTCAGGAACGGCGTCATCAGCATGCCGCCGCCGATGCCCAGCAGGCCGGCGGCGAAGCCGATGAACGCGCCCAGCACCAGCAGGGCGACGATGTAGATCGGATCCATCAGCGTTGAGTGTTCATCGTGCGCGCTTGCCCGACGCGGGCTTCAGCAGGCGGCGGGTGATGAACGCCCATGCGTCCGCCGTCACCGGCGTGATCGACAGCCGGTTGCCCCTGCGCAGCACCACCATGTCGGCGAGTTCGGCGTGTTCGCGCAGTTCGGCGATGGAGACGAGCCGCGTCTTCTGCAGTGCACGCACGTCGACCAGCACCCAGCGCGGCGCATCGCGCTTTGCGCCCGCGTCGTAGTACGGGCTCTTCGCGTCCCACTGCGTGGGATCGGGGCGCGGGCCACTCGCCACTTCGGCGAGGCCGGCGATGCCCGGCTCTGCGCAGCTCGAGTGGTAGAAGAGCACGCCGTCGCCGACCTTCATCGCGTCGCGCATTGAATTGCGTGCCTGGTAGTTGCGCACGCCCGTCCACGGCACCGTCTGGCCGCGCGCCGCGAGCGCGTCGTCGATCGAGCACTCGTCCGGTTCGGACTTCATCAGCCAGTAGTTCACTGCGTGGTCAGCGCCAGGAAGGAAAACCGAGTAGAAACAGAAACTGCGACCGATAAGCACAGCGGCCGGTGGAACCGGCCGCTGGCCACCTACTGAACGGTGCGGGAATCGCACTGCCGCTGTTGATTCCCCGCCTGTGCCGCCCGGCCTGATGTCCTGAACCATCGGTTCAGGGTGGTTGCCGTCCGCGCCGTCTAGGTTCAGCAAACGCGTGCCGATCACACCACGACGCGAGCCCGGCGACCTTGCGCAATGCGCATCGGTTCAAGGAACGATCGGCCTTTGCGCGGGCACCGCAGGAAATCTTCCGTTCGCAATGCAGCGCGTACAACCTGCATCGCGAACCACTGCCGCAATTGTACCGCCTGGGTAGCGCCCAGAAGAGTTTTTCCTGCGGCAGCAGCGCTTCGTCGCATGCCTGCACCAGGTCGTGCGCGCGGCGGCGCAGCGCACCAACGTCCACGCCGTCGGCATCGCGCGCGGCGAACAGTTCGTGCGCGATCTGCAGCGCGGCCATCACGGCCACGCGGTCCGCGCCCATCACCTTGCCCGCGCCGCGGATCTCCTGCATCTTGCCGTCGACATATGCCGCGCATTTCAGCAGCGATTCCTTCTCTTCGGGCTTGCAGGCCAGGCGGTATTCGCGATCGAGGATGGTCAGCGTCAGGTGTTCCACGGCACCCCCGTTGCGCCGGCGGCGGGCGCGGCCGGCAGGCGTTCCATCAGCGCATCGAGGCGGCGTCCGGCTTCGTCGACGCGCCGGCGCATGGCGTCGAGCTCGTTCGACGAACCCGCGAGCTGGGCGCGCAACTGCTGGTTCTCCGCACGCAGGGACTGCACGAGCCGTGCGAGTTCCGCAATACGCGCCGCGAGCTGGTCGAATTCTTCGAGCATTTGATCTCATCCTAGCACTGGCGCCGATCGCCTGATCTACACTGCGCGCGCCTTTGGTGCCGAAAGTGGATTGCTGAAATCCACCGCTTCGGTGAAACGGGAAACAGGACGCGCGGTGTGAATGCCGCGTCAACCTGTGCTGCCCCCGCAACGGTAAGCAGGTGCGCATTGCGCGCGCTTCACATCCGCCACTGCGCCCCACGGCGCGGGAAGGCGTGAAGCGACACCTGCAGCCCGGAGACCGGCCAACGGCAGGAGGACGAGCCGCGGGGCGCCGGCACGCCGGGCCCGTGCGTCACTCGTGCATCGGCCCCGTGTTCTGGACCCCGCTGCGAATCCGTGCATCCACCACGGTCGTCGGCGGTGGGCCGACACAGGAGTCGTCATGCAGGTCTGTCATGCCAGCGTGCGCCACGGCGGCGCTGCGCTTCAACGCAATCATCGTTCCGGTGGCGCCAGGGTCGCAGCCCGTGCGGCCGTGCTGTCGCTCGCGTGCACTGCCGGCGCGACGTGGGCGCAGCCTTCCTCGCCGCTGCCGGAAGTCGTCGTCACCGCCGCGCGCCAGCCCCAGGCCCTCGCCGACGCGCTGCCGAGCACGACGATCATCACGCGTCAGGAGATCGATCACTGGCAGCAGACCGACCTGCTCGCTGCGCTCGGCCGCGAGGCGGGCGTGCAGGTCGCGCAGGCCGGCGGACGCGGCACGGCGGCGTCGCTGTTCCTGCGCGGTGCCGCGTCGTCGCAGGTGCTGGTGCTGGTCGACGGCGTGCGCCTGAACGCGGGCACCAGCGGCGCGGCGGCGCTGGGCGGCGTCGCACTCGACACCATCGACCACATCGAGATCGTGCGCGGCAACCTGTCGAGCCTGTACGGCTCGTCGGCCATCGGCGGCGTGGTGCAGATCTTCACGCGCCGCGGAATGGACAAAGGCGCGACCGCGTTGCTCGAGGCCGGAGAGGGCCGCACGGTGACGGGACACGTCTCCGGCGGCGCGGATGCCGGCGCGATACGCATCGGCGGCGCGCTCGGCGCGGGCACCACCGAGGCAATCTCGGCCATCGACGTCGACCGCGTGATCCCCGGGCCGTTTGCGCCCGGCGCGAACTCCGATCTCGACGGCAACCAGTACGTCACGGCCTCGCTCGGCGCGCGCTGGCAGGCCGACGACCAGCGCAGCCTCGTGTCGGCCAATGCCTGGCTGAGCCGCAACCGCATCGACTTCGACAGCACGGCCGACGGTCCGACGGCGACGCATCGCGAAACGTCGCAGCTCGCCACCGCGCAGCTGCTCGGCCGCCGGACGATGAACGACACCTGGGCCACGCAGCTCGCGCTGGGCGCGAGCCGTGATCGCAGCACCAACGAGGCGAGCGTCCCGTATTCGTTCAACAACAACGAATTCGAGTCCGACAACCTGTCGGCGACGTGGACCAACGAGCTGCGCATCGGCGCGGGGTCACTGCGCAGATCGGCGCGGAATACCTGTACCAGTCCGGCGAGTCGACGTCCTACGATCCCGCGTACAGCGGCGTCGCAAGCGCTTCTCTCGCTCGGCCGGCAGCGGCTGGGGCGGGCTGACCGGCGAATGGGGCCCGCATCTGGTGCAGCTCAACGTGCGCTACGACCGCTATTCGGATGCGGGCGGCGCGACCAGCGGGCTGGCGAGCTACGGCTTTCGCATCACGCCGGCCTGGCGCGTCAGTGCGCAGGTCTCCAACGCCTTCCGCGCGCCGAGCTTCAACGATCTCTACTTCCCCGGCTTCGGCAATCCGGACCTGGAGCCCGAGCGCTCGAACAGCGGCGAAGTCGGTGTGCAGTATCTCGAAGGGCCGTGGTCGTTGCGCCTCAGCGCCTATCGCACGGACACGCGCGACCTCATCGTCTACGACTCGGTCACCGCGCAGGCCGAGAACATCGACGAGGCGCGCATGACGGGCGGCGAACTGGGCGCCGCATGGGCGCAGGGTCCGTGGCGGGTGTCGCTGAACGGCGCGCTGCTGCGCGCCGTCGACCGCGATACGGGGCAGCCGCTGCCGCGCCGCGCGCGCTGGACGACAAACCTGGCCGCGGGCTACGACCCGGGCTCCTGGAGCGCGGGTGTCGAACTGACCGCGGTCGGCCCGCGCGAGGATTCGGACATCAACACCTTCATGCCGGTCGAACTGCAGAGCTATACCGTCGTGCGCCTGCTGGGCGCATGGCGGGTGAATCCGACGGTCACCCTGCGGGCCCGGGTCGAAAACCTGTTCGACGAGCAGTACGAGACGGTCCATGGCTACAACGTGCTGCCGCGTACCTTCCTGATGGGGATCGACCTGCGGTTCTGAACCATGCCGGGGTCGGGGTTTTGCTGGAACGGGACTTGCATCGCAGATTGTTGATCTCGATGAAACGATCTGCGGGCCGACGCCCGATACTGCGGAGCCATGAATACCTATCGATTGACCGACGGCCCTGCGCTGCGGCTTCCCGAACCGGTCGAAAGCGACCGCGCCGAAGGCTGCGGTGTCATGCGCGGCGCGCTGTTCGGCGTCCTGGTCTGGGCTGCCCTGTTCGCCATCGTCCTGGCGTTCTGAAGCCCGCATCGGCGGCGCAGCGGCACGCGGCCGCGGTCGGCGTGTTGCTGGTCGGCGCGTCGCTGATCCTCGCGTCGATTAACATTCCCGCATGACTCCGATTCCGACTGCGCCGCGCGCGGCCATTGTCGCGTTGGCGCTATGCGCGTCGTTCAGTGGCGGCGTGTCGGCCACACAGCTCGAGGTGCTGCGCTACTTCAGCGTCGCCACGGTGCAGCCCTTGATCGACTACTGCCGGCAGAACGCGCCCGAACGCATGACCGACGTGCAGCGTGGTTTCGACAACTACGTGCTGCGCCTCGACGATGCGCTCAAGGGTCGGCGGCCCGCGGCCGGCATCCCGGACACGCTCACGCCCCAGCTGACGAACGAAGCCCAGGCGGCAGGCGCGAAGCTCGTGCAGAGCATCCGGCACGTCGATCCGTCGACCTATTGCGCGTGGCTGGCGTCGCGCCTGCAGATGACGACGCGCGACATGATGGTCGAGGGCCTCGACCAGTTCGACCGGCAGTTCGACGCGCAGCGCAGCGCGCCGCCGCCTCCTCCCGCTCCGAAACAGTGACGCCGCGCTGCGCGCGGCCTCCGCTTACTTCGACGCGACCGTCAGTTCGCGCGTCGCGACCGTGGACGACTTCGTGTCGCCCTTGGCGTACAGCGGAACATGAATCAGGATCCGGTCGGTCTGCGGAACCTTGAATTCGATTTCCTCGGTGACCGTCCCGTTGTCGGTCGCGACCGGTATCAACTTGCTGGCGATGGCCGTGTTCTTGCCGTCCTGCACGACGATGCCGACCGAGCCGCCGTTGGCCGGCAGCCGGTACGTGGCAGCGACGAAGACCTTGACGGTTTCGCCGACCTTGAGCGTCGCCCCTTCGGGTTTGAAGGCGGTGATGCGGACCTCGCGGTCCGACTTCTCGGGTGCTGGTGCGGTGGCCGCCGGCGGCGGAGTCGCCTTGTCGGTCGGCTTGGCGGCTTCCTTCTTCCCGCAGGCCGTCAGTGCAAGGCAGACCAGCAGGGGCAGGGCCAGCGTCGTGGCGACAGTCTTGCGAGTCAGCGCTCGATTCAGCATGGGATGATTCCTCCGGAAGCGGCCATTTTCACTTGCCTGCCTGTTTCCGGGTCTGCCCAATTGCCGCACAGAGCACGGCGATTTCCGCGGGCAGGCGCGGCCCGGGACGGTTGATCCGGTCGGCATCGAGGGTGGCGAACTGCTCCCGCCGGGTCGCCGCCAGCGTCGGGACGCGTCGCCATGCGACCACGGCGCCGCCCGCTCGCGCGCCGGGCTCGGCCGCGACCACGAGTTGCGGATCGGCCGCGATCACGGCTTCCGCCGACACCACGGGCGACAGGCCCGGCGCGTCGGCGAAGACGTTGCGCCCACCGCACAGGTCGATCGCTTCGCTGATGAAATGCCGGCCGCTCACCGTCATCAGCGGTTCGGCCCACCTGGTAGAAAACGCGCACGGGGACGTCCGTCGCGTGCGCCTTGCGCAGCGCGTCGAGCTGCAGCGTGTAGCTCGCGGCGGCCGGCGCGGCATCGAGCCCCGTCAGCGTTCCGAGCCGCTGCATCGACGTCGCCACGTCGGCCAGCGTGCGCGGCTCGTTGACGTACACGGCGACGCCCAGCCGGCGCAGCGGTTCGACGAGGGACGGCGGATAGCCGCTGCCCCATACGACGATCAGGTCCGGATGCAGCGCGGCGACCGCTTCGACGTTGATGGCATGGGCGCGCGCAATGCGCGGAATCCCGCGGGCGGCCGCGGGGTAGTCCGAGTGATCGCTGGTGCCGACGATGCGGTCGCCCGCGCCGATCGCGAAGAGCTGCTCGGTGACGTGCGGCGCCAGGCTGACGATGCGCTGCGCCGGTTGCGCGAGCGTGACGGCGGCACCGCCGTCGTCGATCACGCCCAGCTCGGCGAGCGCGCCGGACGACAG
Organism: Burkholderiaceae bacterium; assembly: GCA_044225415.1. Classification (GTDB taxonomy): domain Bacteria; phylum Pseudomonadota; class Gammaproteobacteria; order Burkholderiales; family Burkholderiaceae_F; genus JALORV01. The sequence goes on from JBGAIO010000009.1 coordinate 40,432, forward strand.
CGCAGCCAGCAACAGCAGCGCGGCGGCCCGCGCGCTCACGGTGACTTGCCGGATGCCGCTGGCGGATTGGGGGCGGACTCGGGATCGGTGACGAAGCCCAGCTTGCCGAGCCCGGCCTGCTGGGCCACTGCGAGCACGAAAGCGACCCGCTCGCGCGACGGCCTTGTCGGCGCGCAGCTGCAGTTCCGGCGGATCCGGGAGCTTCGCGGCGGCGGTGACGCGCGCGCGCAGCTCGTCGTCGCTGAGTGCGTCGTTGTTCCAGTAGAGCCTGCCGTCGGCATCGATCGACAGCGACACCGACGGCGCCGTGCTGTCGGTGGCGGGCGCCACCTCCTTCGGCAGGTCGAGCCGGATCGCGTACGACAGCAGCGGCGCGGTGATGATGAAGATCACCAGCAGCACGAGCATCACGTCGACCAGCGGCGTGACATTGATGTCGGCCATGATCCGGCGCGAAGACTCCGGACGTTCGAAGCCGCCGAAGCTGGTGCCGAAGCCGCTCACGATCCGCTCGCCAGCCGCGAGCCGGTGGTCAGCGTCGCGTGCAGGTCGTGCGCAAAGCCGTCGAGCGCGCCGAGCACCACGCGGTTGGCGCGCGTGAAGGCGTTGTAGGCCAGCACCGCCGGGATCGCGACCGCCAGGCCGAAGGCGGTCATGATCAGCGCCTCGCCCACCGGTCCGGCCACCTTGTCGATGGCGATCTGTCCCGTCGACGCGATGCTGATCAGCGCCCTATAGATGCCCCACACCGTGCCGAACAGCCCGACGAAGGGCGCGGTGCTGCCGACCGACCCGAGGATCGTCAGGCCCGCGTCCAGGCGCCCGGCGGCCTCGTTGATGCGCTGGCGCAGCGCACGCGTGATCAGCTCGGAACGATCGATCTGCGCGGCCAGGCTGTCGGCCGCCGCCGGGTGCGTGGCCGCGTTCGAGGCGCCGACCGCCAGCGGCACGAACACGTTCTCGCCGTCGATGGGGCGCAGCTTGGCGATGGCCGCATCGATCGTGGTCGCGTTCAGAACGCAGGCAGCTCGCGCGCCGCGCGGCGCACGCGCCACCATGCCCACGTCTTCCACAGGATCAGGAACCAGCTCGCGATCGACATCGCCAGCAGCAGGTACGCCGTCGCGCGGATCACGCCGTCGGCGCTGTCCCAGAAGTGCGTCAGTCCGAGCGCGCTCTGCACGGCGCTTGGCTACCTGGGAAAGCCGAGCACGTCGGCCATGTCGTAGAGGCCCGTCGTGCGATCCGCGAGGAAGCGCGCGGCGCGCAGCCCGCCGTCGGCCAGAGCCTGGCGGCTCGACGAGCGGTGCGTGATCTCGATGCGTTCGCCCGTGCCTGCATACATCACCGTGTGGTCGCCGACGATGTCGCCGCCGCGCACGGTGGCGAAGCCGATGGTGCCGGGCCTGCGTTCGCCGGTGTGGCCTTCGCGCGCATAGACGGCGATGTCCTGCAGCGGCTTGCCGAGCGCCGCGGCCGCGACCTCGCCCATCTTCAGCGCGGTGCCCGACGGCGCGTCGACCTTGTGACGGTGATGCGCCTCGATGATCTCGATGTCGTAGCCGTCGTTCAGCATGCGCGTCGCAAGCTCGATCAGCCTGAAGGTCGCGTTGACGCCCACGCTCATGTTCGGCGCGAAGACGATGGCGATGCGCCGGCTGGCCGCCGTGATGGACTGCCGGCCGGCCTCGTCGAAGCCGGTGGTGCCGATCACCATCCTCACGCCGGCCTCTGCGCACGCGGCGAGGTGGACAAGCGTGGCTTCCGGACGCGTGAAGTCGATCAGCACATCGGCATCGCGCACGGCAGATGGATCGGCCGTCACGCGCACGCCGGTCGCGTGGCCCAGCGCCTGTCCGCAGTCCTGGCCGAGCAACGGGCTGCCGGCGCGGTCCAGTGCAGCGACGATGGTCAGGTCCGGCTGTTCGAGCGCGGCGCCGATCAGCATTTGCCCCATGCGGCCGGAGGCGCCGGCGATGGCCAGTTTCATGCGTGGGGCCGGCGCGGCGTCAATCGGAACCGGGTGGCGGAGTGGAAATGTCCGGCATCGGTATTTCCGGTTCCTGCGACGTGGGCACGTGCGGCTTCCTGCGCAGGTTGGCGCCGAGGATCAGCATGTCGGCTTCCTCGTCGCGCGGCATCGGGTCGGCGTTGAATTTGTCGAGCCGGTTGTCCTTGAACCACAGCGTCAGCCGGCGGTTCTGCACAGGCCCGCGGCGCGGATTCAGGTAGTACACGTAGTCGACGCGGTTCTTGTGGAACTCGCTCGACAGCAGCGGCGTGCCGAGCATGAAGCGCACCTGCTCGCGCGTCATGCCGATGCGGAGCTGATCGACCATTTCCTGCGTGATGATGTTGCCCTGATGGACGTCGGGACGGTAGGGTCCGAGGAATCTCGGCGACCAGGAGAACACGGTATCGATGCCGTCGTTGACCGCCGAGCCGACGGACGTCAGCGTCTCGCAGCCGGACAGCGCCACGGTTGCGGCAAGAGCGCAGGACAGGGCCGGAAGGCAGGTGAAGGCGGATGCGCGCGGCATGCGGAAAGCGGCGTAAGCTTGACGCGCGTCGGCGCGCGGGATTCGGGAGGTCGTATCATACCGATGCGTTGGAGGCCTTCCACGCGTCCCGCTGATCGCGGATTCCACATGCCCAATCGTTCCGCCACCTCCGCCGACCTGAAGAACATCGGTCTGAAGGCGACCGTGCCGCGCCTGAAGGTGCTGGAGATCTTCCAGCGCAGTTCCACGCAGAACGGCGTGCGCCACATGACGGCCGAAGACGTCTACAAGGCGCTGATGTCCGAGAACATCGACGTAGGCCTCGCCACCGTCTATCGCGTGCTGACGCAGTTCGAGCAGGCCGGCCTGCTGTCGCGCAATCACTTCGAGGGCGGGCGTGCGCTGTTCGAGCTGAACGAAGGCTCGCACCACGACCACCTGGTATGTCTCACCTGCGGCCGCGTCGAGGAATTCGTCGACAGCGACATCGAGGCGCGCCAGAAGAAGATCGCCGCCGAGCGCGGCTTCAAGCTGCACGACCACGCGCTCGCACTGTATGGCGAGTGCACCAAGCCCAACTGCAGGCACCGCGGCAAGTCGTAGTCCCGGGTGTGCGCTGCGCGGATCGACGGGTCAGCCGGCGATCCGCTGGTGCCTGCAGCCGCTGCCCGCTCGCCGGATCGAACCAGTGCATATGCTCCGGCCGGAATGACAGGGGCAGCCGCGTGCCCGGCGCCGGATTGTCGTGCGGCCCGGTGCCTACGATGAGGCTCGTCGTCGCAACGGTGCCGTGGATCAGGTGCTCGGCACCGAGCATCTCCACCGTTTCCACCTGCATGTCGATGTTGCCGCCGCCGAGTTGCAGGTGCTCGGGCCGCAGGCCGAGGGTGAGCTCGCGTCCCGCCAGGTGCGCCACCGGTGCCGGCAACGTGATGTGCACGCCGCCGGCATCGAAGGCCGCGCCATCCGCCGACACACGGCCCTTGAACAGGTTCATCGGCGGCGAACCGATGAAGCTCGCGACGAAGGTGGTGGCGGGACGTGAATACACGTCCTCGGGCGTGCCCACCTGCTCGGCGCAGCCGGCGTTCATCACGATCATGCGCTGCGCCAGCGTCATCGCCTCGACCTGGTCGTGCGTGACGTACAGGCTGGTGGTCTTCAGGCGGCGATGCAGCTTCTGGATCTCGAGGCGCGTCTGCACGCGCAGCTTGGCGTCCAGGTTGGACAGCGGCTCGTCGAACAGGAACACCGCCGGCTCGCGCACGATGGCGCGGCCCATCGCGACGCGCTGGCGCTGGCCGCCAGACAGCTGCCGCGGCTTGCGCTGCAGCAGGCCGTCGAGCTCGAGGATCGCGGCGGCCTGGTTCACGCGCCGATCGATCTCGGCTTTCTCCAGCCGGCGGATCTTCAGTCCGTAGGCCATGTTGTCGTACACGCTCATGTGCGGATAGAGCGCGTAGTTCTGGAACACCATCGCGCAGTCCCGATCCTTCGGTTCGAGGTCGTTGACCACGCGCGCGCCGATGCGGATCGTGCCCGCGCTGATCTCTTCGAGCCCGGCCACCATGCGCAGCAGCGTCGACTTGCCGCAGCCCGAGGGCCCGACCAGCACGACGAATTCGCCGTCGGACACGGTCAGGCTGATGCCGTGCACCACCTGGTTGGTGCCGTAACTCTTGCGCACGTCCTCGAATGCGATGGCTGCCATCTATTTTTCCGTCTCGACCAGGCCCTTGACGAACCATTTCTGCATCAGCAGCACCACCAGTGCCGGCGGCAGCATCGCGAGCATGGCGGTCGCCATGATCAGGTTCCATTCGTTGACTGCGTCGCCGCCCGCGATCATGCGCTTGATGCCCATCACCACCGGATACATGCTTTCGTCGGTGGTCACCAGCAGGGGCCACAGGTACTGGTTCCAGCCGTAGATGAACTGGATGACGAACAGTGCGGCGATCGAGGTGCGCGACAGCGGCAGCAGCACGTCCCAGAAGAAGCGCATCGGGCCGGCCCCGTCCATGCGCGCCGCCTCGGCGAGTTCGTCAGGCACGGTCAGGAAGAACTGGCGGAACAGGAAGGTTGCCGTGGCTGATGCGATCAGCGGGACCGTCAGGCCCGCGTAGGTGTTGAGCATGCCGAGATCGGAGACGACCTGGTAGGTGGGCGCGATGCGCACCTCCACCGGCAGCATCAGCGTGACGAAGATCGTCCAGAAGAAGAAGTAGCGGAACGGACAGCGGAAGTAGACGAGCGCGAAGGCGGACAGCAGCGAGATCGCGATCTTGCCCAGCGCGATGGCAAGCGCCGTCACCAGGCTCACCCACATCATGCGGCCCACCGGCGCGGCCGACCCCGTGCCGTGTTCGCTGCCGGTCAGCACCGCGGCGTAGTTGTCGAGCAGCTGATCACCCGGGACCAGCGACATCGGCGCCTGCACGATCTGCTCGGCCGTCTGCGTGGACGCGACGAAGGTGACGTACACCGGGAAGGCGACGAGCGCCACGCCCAGGATCAGGATCAGGTGCGTCAATATCGAGAGGGCAGGGCGGCGTTCGACCATCGCGTCTTTGGTGCGTCAGTACTGGACACGCTTTTCGACGTAGCGGAACTGCACCACCGTCAGCGCGATGACAATGACCATCAGCACGACCGACTGCGCGGCCGAACTGCCCAGGTCCATGCCCTTGAAGCCGTCGTAGTACACCTTGTAGACCAGGATCGTGGTGGCGCGACCCGGACCGCCCTGCGTGGCGGCGTCGACGATCGCGAAAGTCTCGAAGAAGGCGTAGACGACGTTGATCACCAGCAGGAAGAAGGTCGTGGGCGACAACAGCGGGAACACGATGGTCCAGAAACGGCGCCACGGCCCGGCACCGTCGATCGCGGCGGCCTCGATCAGCGACTTCGGTATCGACTGCAGGCCCGCGAGGAAGAACAGGAAGTTGTAGCTGATCTGCTTCCACACGGCGGCCATGACGATCAGCGCCATCGCCTGGTTGGGGTTCAGCAGGTGGTTCCAGTCGAAACCGGCTGCTCGCAGCCAGAACGACACCATGCCGATCGACGGCGCGAACATGAACAGCCACAGCACGCCGGCCACGGCGGGCGCCACGGCGTACGGCCACACCATCAGCGTCTTGTAGAACGATGCGCCGCGGATCACGCGATCGGCGAACACCGCCATCACCAGCGCGATCGCCAGGCCGAAGCCGGCGACCAGCACCGAGAAGACCGCGGTCACGCGGAATGAATACAGGTAGAGCTCGTCGCTGAACAGCCGGCGGAAATTGTCCAGCCCGACGAACTCGGTCGACGTGCCGAACGCATCCTGCATCTGCACCGACTGCAGCAGCGCCTGCGCCGCCGGCCAGAAGAAGAAGACGCTGATGATGACCAGCTGCGGCGCGAGCAGCGCCCACGGCAGCCACGCCGACCTGAAGCGGACGCGCTTTTCCATCGAACGGCGGGCAGTGTTGCGGGGAGGCGGTAGGCGCGGTCAGGCGGCGGCGAACCGGCCGCCGCCCGACGCTGCGCAGCGCGTCACTGCTTGCCGGCGTTGGCCTTTTCGAAGCGTTCGAGCTGCTCGTCGCCGCGTTTGACGGCCGTGTCCAGCGCCTCCTTGGCGGTCTTCTTGCCGGCCCAGACCTGTTCGGTCTCCTCGTCGACGATGGTGCGGATCTGCACGAAGTTGCCCAGGCGGATGCCGCGCGAACGGTCGGTGGTTTTGCGGATCATCTGCGTGACCGCGACGTCGGTGCCCGGGTTCTGCTTGTAGAAGCCGGAATCCTCGGTGAGCTTGAACGCCGCCATCGTGATCGGCAGGTAGCCGGTGCGCTGGTGGCTGGCGGCCTGCACGTCGGGACGCGAGAGGTACGCGAAGAAGTTCGCCACGCCCTTGTACTCGTTCGGCTTCTTGCCGGCCATCACCCACAGGCTGGCACCGCCGATCACGGTGTTCTGCGGCGCGCCCTGCACGTCGGGGTAGTAGGGCAGCGTCGAGATGCCGGAGGCGAACTTGGCATTGCGCTTGATCGCGCCATACAGGCCGGACGACCCGGTCATCATCGCGCACTCGCCCGACGGGAAGGTCGCATCGGCCGCGTTGTTGCGGCCCTTGTAGACGAACAGGCCCTGCTTGGCCATGTTGGCCAGGTTTTCGATGTGGCGCTGGTGCAGCGGCGAGTTGAAGGCCAGACGCGCGCCCATGCCGCCGAAGCCGTTGTTCAGCGTCGCGAACAGCGTGTTGTGCCACGTGGAGAAGCTCTCGAGCTGCGTCCAGCTGATCCAGCTGGTCGTGAACGGACACTTATGCCCCGACGCCTTCAGCTTTGCCGCGGCCAGCGCCACTTCGGGCCAGGTCTTCGGCGGCTTTTCCGGATCGAGGCCGGCGGCCTTGAACGCGTCCTTGTTGTAGTGGAACACCGTGGTGGAGCTGTTGAAAGGCAGGCTCAGCATCTGGCCGTTGGGGGCGGTGTAGTAGCCGACCACCGCCGGGATGTACACGGCCGGATCGAACTTGAAGCCGGCCTGCGTCATCACTTCGCCGACCGGCTTGATGGCGCCGCGCGCGGCCATCATCGTCGCGGTGCCGACTTCGAACACCTGCAGGATGTGCGGCGCATTGCCGGCGCGGAATGCGGCGATGGCCGCGGTCATCGATTCGTCGTAGGTGCCCTTGTAGACCGGCACGACCTTGAATTCCTTCTGGCTCTCGTTGAAACCCTTGGCCAGGTCGTTGACCCATTCGCCCAGCGCGCCACCCATGGCGTGCCACCACTGGATTTCGGTCTGTGCCTGGGCGGCGGTCGTGGCAGTGGCGAGGCCAAGGGAAAGTGCCGCGGCGGCGGCGGTCCTGGCCAGTCGTTGATGAAGCATGTGTCTCCTCCGCAAAAGACGGATTCTGGTTCGGCAAGATGACGCGCCTGCTACGATAGCTCGCTTGTCCGCTCCGGGCCAAGCAGTCCGGTCAAACTTCCGTGCGCACGGCGCGTGCTCCGCGAGCTACGTGATCTTCGCCCAACGACTGCCGCTGTACGCCAGCCTGGTCCGG
>JBGAIO010000130.1:0-5147 GCA_044225415.1 Burkholderiaceae bacterium
GCGCGCCGTACCCGGCGTCGATGAAGTGTCGATCGGCCATGCGCTGATCGCCGACGCGCTGGAGTTCGGGCTGGCCGCGACGGTGCGCAGGTACCTAGCGGAGATCCGCAAGGCCGGCAGCGCCGCATGATCTTCGGGATCGGCACCGACCTGATCGAGATCGAGCGCATCCGCGCGGCGCAGGCGCGGCACGGCGAGCGCTTCGCCGAGCGCATCCTCGGCGCGCGCGAACTCGACCGCTGGCGCGCACGGCGCGCGCGCTCGGACGTGCGCGGCATCCGCTACCTGGCGACACGCTTCGCAGCGAAGGAGGCGATCTCCAAGGCGCTCGGCCTCGGCATGCACATGCCGATGACCTGGCGCGCGGTGGAGATCCTCAACGATCCGTCGGGCCGGCCGGTGCCCGTCATCGCCAGCGCGGAACTGCAGCGCTATGCGGAAGCGCGCCGTTTGCGCCTGCACATCTCCGTCACCGACGAGCGCGACTACGCCATGGCTTATGCGATCGCGGAGGAGGACGCATGAGCGAAGGCCTGGGCAGTGGACCGGTGGTGGTCGGCATCGAGGGCACGCGGCTCACGGCGCGCGACCGCGAGCGACTGAGGCATCCGCTGACCGGCATGGTCATCCTGTTCGGCGCGAACTATGAATCGCCGCAGCAACTGGACGATCTCACCAGGGAAATCCACACGCTGCGCGAGGCGCCGCTGCCGATCGCGGTCGACCATGAAGGCGGCCGCGTGCAGCGCTTTCGCCAGGGCTTCACCCGCCTGCCGCCGATGCGCCGGCTTGGTGAACTATGGGACCGCGACGTGCTGCGGGCCTGCCGCGTGGCAGCGTCGGTCGGCTACGTGCTCGCCGCCGAGCTGCGTGCGCACGGCGTCGACTTCAGCTTCACGCCGGTGCTCGATCTGGACTGGGGACGCAGCGCGGTGATCGGCGACCGCGCGTTCCATCACGACCCGCGCGTCGTGACGATGCTGGCCGCACACCTGAGCCATGGCCTGGCGCTGGCAGGCATGGCCAACTGCGGCAAGCACTACCCCGGGCACGGCTGGGCCGAGGCGGATTCGCACACCGCGCTGCCTGGTGACGAACGCAGCCTCGATGCGCTGCTCGCCACCGACGCGGCACCGTATCGCTGGCTTGGCGTGCAGCTCGCCTCGGTGATGCCGGCGCACGTCGTGTACGACGCCGTGGATGCGCAGCCGGCAGGCTTCTCGAAACGCTGGATCGACCTGCTGCGCAGCGAGCTGGGCTTCGCCGGTGCAGTGTTCAGCGACGACCTGCTGATGGAAGGTGCCGTTGCGCAGGGCAGCCTCGTCCAGCGCGCCACGGCTGCGCTCGACGCCGGTTGCGACCTCGTGCTGGTGTGCAACGACCTCAACGCGATGGACGAGGTGCTGGCCGGCCTGCAATGGCGCAGCACGACGGCCTTCCGCGCGCGCTACGCGCGGCTGCTGCCGCGCGGGTCGGCACCGACGATGGACGAGCTGCGCGACAGCGAAACCTATCAGCACGCTTGCGCCGATGTAGCGCTGCTGGCCGGTGACCACCCGGCGCGCGCCGACCTATCACAGACAGCGGCGTAGGTCTCGGCGTCCGCGGCGAAGGCGGCTCGGTGGACAGCGACGCCCGCCTCCGTCACGATCTGCGGCGCCATGCATTTCGACCTCGCCGATCTGAGACTCATCGTTCGCATCGCCGAAGCGAACAGCCTGACCCGCGGCGCAGAGGCATCGTTCCTTTCGCTGCCGGCAGCCAGCACCCGGATCAAGAACCTCGAGGAGAGCGTCGGCACCAAACTGCTCTTCCGCACCAGCCAGGCCGTGACGCTCACACCGCCGGGACAGGCCTTCGTGCAGCACGCGCGCACGGTGCTGGCGCAGCTCGAGAACCTGGCGGGCGACATGCAGGAGTACGCCCGGGGAATCAAGGGGCACCTGCGGGTCGGCGCCAACACGACCGCCATGAGCGAGTTCCTGCCGCCGGTGCTGGGCACCTACCTGCGCACGCATCCGGACGTCAACATCGAACTGCGCGAGCGATTGAGCGCCGACGTCGTCCGGCTGGTCAGCGATGGGCAGCTCGACATCGGAGTCGTGGCCGGGCCGGTGCGGACGGAGACCTTGCAGGCCATTGCCTACCGCAAAGACGATCTCGTGCTGGTGGTCGCGCGCGGACATGAACTCGCACGCTGCGGCAGCGTGCCCTACGCGCGGACGCTCGACTACGAACAGGTCGGACTGCACGAGGCGAGCGCCATCCATGCCTTCCTGCGCCAGATGAGCGCGTCGATCGACCGGCGCCTGCGACTGCGGATCGAAGTCGGCAACTTCGAGACCGCGTGCCGCATGATCGAAGCGAACGTCGGCATCGGCATCGTGCCGCGTTCATCGGCGGCACGCCATGCGCAGCGCCTGGCGATCGCGCTGGTGCCTCTCGAGGACGAGTGGGCGCTGCGACAGCAGTACGTCGTCGTTCGTCAACTGGAGGCGTTGCCGGCCTTCGGACGGGACCTGATCGATCTGCTCGTCGACGACGCGCGCGAATCGGGGATCATGCCTGCCGCTTCCTGACGATGAGCTGGACGACTTCGCCATCTCCTTGATGCAACGGGCCTTCGTACACGGCGCGCAGACCCTGGAATCGATGGACGATGGCGCACGCCGGATCCCCTGCAAAGTCCGCGGCGACGTCGTCGAGGTTCACCAGCAGTTCCGCTTCCTTCGGACCGCCGGTCCCGAGCGCCAGCTGCCCCGCTCCATAGGCTTCGTAGAGATATCGGCCGCCGGGCTTCAGCGCCTCCACCACGTGCCGATGCATCGTGCGACGCCGGCCTGCGGGCAGGTGCAGGAAGATCGACACCACGAGATTCCAGCAGGCGCTGCCGAGATCGAGTTCGGTGACGTCGCCGACCACGAACTGCAGGTCGACTTCTTTCCGTCGCGCGAGGTCTTCAGCCTTGCGCAGTCCAGCGGGCGAGATGTCCGTCGACGTGACGGCCGCACCCTGAGTGGCCAGCCAGACGCCGTTGCGCCCCTCGCCATCGGCCAGGCACAGGACCGTGTCGCCGGCACCGAGTGGCGCAGCGTGCCGGACGAGGAAGGTGTTGGGCTCGACGCCGTAGACGAACTGCGCGGCTGTATAGCGTTCGCCCCAGAATGCGTGCAGCCGCGCCTGTGGAGAGTCCGTCATCGCCACTCTCGCGCGCGGACGCGCCGCCCGTCTTCACGCGGCCCGTGCGCCGAACCATTGCCCGACGGGTTCGTCGGAGTCGAGCGCCTACACGCGCGCAATCGCGGTCTACTCCGCTGCGCTGGCGCCGCCGCGATAGGTTGCGAGCTTCAGCGCCTTGGACTCGAGTTCCGGTCGCGTCAGCGTGTTGCCCGGATCGCCCTTGGGCTCCTCGACGGTGCCGGCGAGATGGCGGCCGTCTTTCGTGGTCACGTCCACCTTGCCGATCCAGCGGGCCGGGTAGGCCGCGTCGACCTCCGCGTCGAGGACCATGCGAACGCGGTCGCGCCATTGCAGCACGTCTTCGCGGCGATAGCCGGCATCGAATTCGCCCAGGCCCGCGTGTCCGTGCATCGCCGCCAGCGCGAGCACCGTGCCCATCGAGAACTTCGACTGGTGCACTGTCTGCGGGTCGGTGACCGGGCCGAGCACGTCGAGCGCGCCCTGGTGCACGCGTGCAACCACGGTCTCGATGTCGGATGCCTTCAGCCCGTGGCGCTGCATGACCTGCAGCAGCGCATCGGCCGCCGGGTGGGTATGCCGGCAGGATGCGTGATACTTGAACGAGGTCTCGGCGGTCGCCCAGCGTGAGCCCAATCCATCGGTCAGGCGGCGCGGGTCCGCATCGGACGACATGCCGGCTGCCATGCCTTGCGGGCCTTCGAGAATGTGCTGTGCGCCGGTCAGCCCCTCCGCCGCCAGGCAGGCGGACGCCAGGCCGGTCGATGCGGCATGCGCGGTGTGCAGCTGCTTGGAATCGGCCGCGTCACGGAGGAACTCCCACAGCCCGGCCGCCTGCGTGCCGGCGCAACCGAATGCGTGCAGCATCGTCCGCGCGTCGAGGCGCAGCAGATGACCCGCGGTCACGGCCGCGGCGAGTGAGCCGGCGGTGCCGGTGGTGTGGAACACCTTGTAGTGGGAGCGGCCGAGGAACTCGCCAACGCGGATGCCGACTTCGTACCCTGCGATGGCGGCCACCAGCAGGTCCCGGCCGCTGCGCCGGTGCTGCTGCGCCATCGCGAGCGCGACCGGGAACACGACCGTCGCCGGATGGAACACCGACGCATTGTGCACGTCGTCCTGCTCGACGAAGTGCGAGGACGCGGCATTCACCGCCGCGGCGACCATGGGGCTGCTGCGGAGGCGTGCGATCAGCACTTCCGCGGCGCCGTCGGCGGGTCCCTGCGACAGCCAGAAGCGCGCCAGTGCCTCCACCGGCTTCGCACCCTTGCCGGCCAGCGCCGAGGCCAGCCAGTCGAGGAACAGGTCTTCGGCACGGCGCAGTACCGCAGCAGGAATCTGGTCGTGGCGCAGCGCGGCCGCAAAGGAGGCGAGCGCAGCACTCGGGTGAGCAACGTTCATGAGTGGGTCCGATGTCTCATTCCGTTTGAGCCTCGGCTTTCATGGTGAGAAAGCCTTCGTGGTCGCAGGCCCACAGCGGGTAGGTGCTGGACCCGGCATCGCGGCCGCAGACTCTGAAGCGGTGAATGTCGAAGGTGGGTCGCAGCGCAGTGAAGGCAAAGCGCTTCAGTCGCGCCAGCGGGCGTTCCCCCCGCAGCAGATCGACCAGCAGCGTCGCGATGAGGGGACCATGCACGATCAGTCCCGGGTAGCCCTCCACCTCGGTGACGTACGAACGATCGTAGTGGATGCGGTGGCCGTTGAAGGTGAGGGCGCTGTAGCGGAACAGCAGCACCGGATCGGGGACGATCTCGCGCGAGAACGTCTCGTCGGTCGACGCCCTGATCGGCTCGGGCGCTGGCGCGCCCGGCAACGGCGCGTCGCGATAGACGATGTCGTGTTCCTCGGCGATCGCCAGTCCGCGCGCATTGGTGATCTCGTGGCGGACCGTCACGAAGACGAGCGCGCCGCTGCGTCCTGCCTTGGCATCGACGCTGGCGATGCGCGAC
>JBGAIO010000131.1:0-4985 GCA_044225415.1 Burkholderiaceae bacterium
GACCTGGTCGCGGAAGCAGTGGCCGGTGCCCAGCAGCAGCATCGTCTCCTTCTTCAGGTCTTCGCTGGGAATCGACTTGCGCTTGGCCCACGGATGATGCTTCGGCATCGCGATCACGAAAGGTTCGTCGTACACCGCCTGCATCGCGAGCCCGGTCTGCGGCAGCGGCAGTGCCATGATCGCGACGTCGATCTCGCCATTCTTCAGCAGCTCCATGAGCTTGACCGTGAAGTTCTCGGTCAGCAGCAGCGGCATTTCAGGCGCGTCCTTCAGCAGCTGGCGCACCAGGCCGGGCAGCAGATACGGACCGATGGTGTAGATCACGCCCAGACGCAGCGGGCCCACCAGCGGGTCGCGCCCCTGCCGCGCGATTTCCTTCACGCGTGCCGCTTCGTCCAGCACGCGCTGCGCCTGCGCGACGATGCGCTCGCCGGCGGGCGTCACGCTGATTTCGTGCGAGCCGCGCTCGAAGACCTGAGTGCCGAGCTCTTCTTCCAGCTTCTTGATCGCAACCGACAGCGTGGGCTGGCTGACGAAGCAGGCCTCGGCGGCGCGGCCGAAGTGGCGCTCGCGGGCGACCGCGACGATGTACTTCAGTTCGGTGAGCGTCATGGCAGCGGCATTTCACCATGAATCGCGATCATTCACTTCAGGCCGCGAGGAAGTCGCTGCGGCCTTCGTACCAGCGCCGCAGGTGCTCGCGCGCCGCCGCAGGGTCGTCCTCCAGCAGACGCGCCGCAACCATGCGCGCACGTTCCAGCAGTTCAGCGTCGCGTGCGAGGTCTGCGAAGCGCAGAAGCGGCACGCCGGCCTGGCGCGCGCCGAGGAATTCGCCCGGGCCGCGCATGTCGAGGTCACGGCGCGCCACCTCGAATCCGTCGGTCGTCTCATAGACGATCTTCAGTCGCTCGCGCGCGGCCTCCGACAGCGGCGCCTCGAACAGCAGCAGGCAATAGCTCTGCTCCGCGCCCCGCCCCACGCGCCCGCGCAGCTGGTGCAGCTGCGCGAGCCCGAAGCGTTCGGCGTGCTCGATCACCATCAGCGTGGCGTTGGCCACGTCGACGCCGACCTCGATCACCGTGGTCGCCACCAGCACGTCGATGCGGCCCCCGGCGAAGGCCTGCATGACGGCCGTCTTCTCGTCCGCGCGCAGCTGGCCGTGCAGCAGGCCGACCCTCAGCTCGGGCAGCAGTTCGGTGATGTGCGCATGCGTCGCGGTCGCGGCAGCGGCCGCCACCACGTCGCTTTCCTCGACCAGCGGGCACACCCAGTAGGCCTGCCGTCCTGCGGCAACCTCCGCCCGTACGCGCGCGATCACCTCGTCGCGCCGCTGCGTCGAGGCGAGCTTGGTGACCACCGCACGGCGACCGGGCGGCAGCTCGTCGATGACCGACACGTCGAGATCGGCGAGGTAGCTCATCGCCAGCGTGCGCGGAATCGGCGTGGCCGACAGCATCAGCATATGCGGCGCGACTGCGCCGCTGGCATCGCGCAGCGCCAGCCGCTGCGCCACGCCGAAGCGATGCTGCTCGTCGACGATTGCCAGCCCCAGCCGCGGAAAACTGACGGCATCCTGGATCAGCGCGTGCGTGCCGACGACGAGCTGCGGCGCGCCGTCGGCGATCTGCTGCTGCGCCTTGCGCTTCGCGGCCGGCGTCAGCCGTCCGGCGAGCCACTGCACCGGTACGCCGAGTGGCGCCAGCCACTGCGCGATCCGGCCGAAGTGCTGTTCCGCGAGCAGCTCGGTCGGCGCCATCAGCGCCGCCTGCCGGCCGCACTCGATCGCGCGGGCCGCGGCCAGCGCGGCGATGACGGTCTTGCCGCTGCCCACGTCGCCCTGCACCAGCCGCTGCATCGGGGGCTCGCGCGCGAGGTCGGCCTCGACCTCGCGCCACACGCGCTGCTGCGCCGTGGTCAGCGTGAACGGCAGCGCATCGAGCAGTGCGCGGGTCAGCGACGCCGTCGACGACGACGGCGCGGCCAGCACAGGTGCATTGCGCTGCTGGCGCGCGGCGCGCGCCACGCGCAGCGCCATCTGCTGTGCGAGCAGTTCGTCGAAGCGGATGCGCCGCCAGGCCGGCGCGTTGCGCGCGGCGAGCGCATCGGCATCGGACCCGGGCGGCGGGTTGTGCAGGCGCTGCAGCGACTCGCGCAGCGCATCGAGCTGCAGTTCGCCGCGCGTTGCGTCGCTCAGCAGGTCGTGCAGTTCCACCGTGCGCAGCGCCTGCGCGATGCGCCGTCGCAGCCAGCCCTGCGGCACGCCGGCGCTGGCCGGATAGATCGGAGTCAACGCCGTGGGGAGCGCATCGCCTTCACGCACGACGCGAATCCGCGGATGCACCATCTCCGCGCCCCCGAGACCGCCGAGGCCCATTCTCACGCTGCCGAAGGCGCGCACGTGCGCTCCGACCGCGAGCTGCTTCAGCTGCGAGGGATAGAAATGGAGGAAGCGCAGCAGCAGCGTGCCGCTGGCATCCTGCAACTGCGCGTGCAGCTGGCGCCGGCCGCGGAACACGACGTCCGCGGCGATGACGGTGCCTTCGACCTGGGCTTCGGCGCCATCGGCCAGCGCCGCAATGGCGGTGACGCGCGTCTCGTCCTCGTAGCGCAGCGGCAGATGCAGCACGAAGTCCCAGTCGCTGCGCAGGCCGAGCGCCGCGAGCTTCGCGTCGATGCGGGGTGCGGCTGCGGACTTCTCCGCTCGCGGCGCCACGGGCTTCGTGCGAGACTTTATCGATGACTCCCCGCCGGCGCGCGGCGTCGGCCAGCGTGGAACCTTAAAGCAAATGCCGCGACAGGGAAGCGCGAGGACACAGCCATCGATGCGGCCGATCGCCCGTGCAGGGCCAGAGCGAAGGAATGGGCAAGGTGGATCCCCGCTTTCGCGGGGACGACAGCAGACAGCGGTGTCATCCCCGCGGAAGCGGGGATCCATTTATCGTGATCATCATCCCGGCGAAGGCCGGGGTCCAATTTCCCCGCCGCGTCAGCGCTGCTGCCGCATGAACTGTTCGAAGGCCAGCATCGGCAGCGGCTTGCTGACGTGATAGCCCTGCGCTTCGTGGCAGCCGCAGTCGCGCACGAAGGCGAGTTGCTGCTCGGTCTCCACGCCTTCGGCCACCACCTGCAGTCCGAGACCGGTGGCCAGTCCCGCCAGCGCGCTGACGATGCGGCCATCGGCCGGATCGTCGGGCGCGGCACGCACGAACTGGCCGTGGATCTTCAGTGCGTTCAGCGGGAAGCGCCGCAGGTTCGACAGGCTGGAGTAGCCCGTGCCGAAGTTGTCCAGCGCGATCTTCACGCCCATCGTCTGCAGGCCGGCGAGTACCTGCTCGGCCTTGTCCATGTCGCGCATCAGGCTGGCTTCGGTGATCTCGACTTCGAGCTGCTCGGCATCGAGCCCCGTGTCGACCAGCACCTGGCTCACCATCGGCAGCAGGGAACGGCCGCGGAACTCGCGCGGCGACAGGTTGACGCTGACCACCAGCTCGCCCAGGCCGGCGGCCTTCCACGCGTTGGCCGCCTCGCACGCCGCGCGCAGCACGATCTCGCCGATCGGCTGCATCAGCCCGCTGTCCTCGGCCACGCTGATGAACGCCGACGGCTCGAGGATGCCTTCGTCGGGATGGCGCCAGCGCAGCAGCGCCTCTGCGCCGACCACGCGGCTCGTCGCGAGGTCGATGCGCGGCTGGAAGTGCACTTCAAATTCGGAGCGGTCGATCGCGCGGCGCAGCGCGGCTTCGAGCTGCAGGCGGCGCAACAGGTCCGCATTCATGCGCGGCTCGAAGAACTGCACATGGCCGCGGCCGCGCGACTTCGCGTAGGCCAGCGCGGCATCGGCGTTCCGCAGCAGCATCTCGGGACCGGCGCCGTCATTCGGGAAGCACGCGACGCCGACGCTGACGCTGGCGGTCACCTGCTCGGCGTCGATCTCGTAGGCTTCCGACAGCAGCTCGCCCAGCTTGGCGGCGACGCGCTCGGCGTCGTCGACGTGGCGCAGCCGTCCCAGCACCACCGCGAACTCGTCCGAGCCCACGCGCGCCACCAGGTCCGACGTGCGCACCGTCTCCACCAGCCGTGCCGCCACGTGCTGCAGCAGCGCGTCGCCGACGCGATGGCCGAGCGCGTCGTTGAGCTGCTTGAATTCGTCGATGTCGATGACCAGCACCGCCAGCCGGTCGCCGGCGAGCTGATGGTTGCGCACCGCCTCGTCGAGCCGCGACTCCAGCAGGCGCCGGTTGGGCAGCCCGGTCGTCGCGTCGTACAGCGACACGCGGCGGGCGCGTTCCTCGGCCTCGCTGCGCTCGTACAGTTCCGCGACCAGCCGTTCGTTGGACCACGCCAGCTCGTCGTGCGCCGCGCGCACGCGCTGCTCGAGCTCCTCGCGCACGCGCGCCAGCGCCGTCTCGGTGGCCTTGCGCGCGGTGATGTCCTCCACCATCCACAGCGTCTCGCCGCCGGGTCCGCCCGGCGTGACGCTCTTCACCAGCACCTGCGCCCAGAACGTGCTGCCGTCGGCGCGGCGCGTGCGCCATTCGACCGAGGGCGTGCCGCCCGCACCGAGCGCGTCGCCGATGCGATTCGCAAAGCCCTGGAACTCGTCGTCGGAAGCGAAGAACACCGCGGCCGACTGCCCGAGCAGCTTGGCCGCTTCCCAGCCGAACAGGCGCGCGGCGCTGGCGTTGCACTGCATGACTTCGCCGTCGCTGACCGACAGGATGCCGATCGAGTCGTTGGCGAGCAGCGCGCGGTATTCGAGGAGGCGGCGCTGGACGTCGCGGGTGCTCAGCGTGTCGAGCAGTTGCTCGGCGGTGTGGCTCATTGGGGTACCTTCGCGCTACGCGCTGCGGTGCGAGCGTGCTTGAAGCGGTTCTGCGCTGCGCTCATGGCTTTCTCGTATTGTTCTGATGGGTCGGAGCGGCGGACGCCATTCGACACCGTGCAGTGTCGCGACGACGGTGCGCTCGGAAAGGTCGGATTACGGG
>JBGAIO010000132.1:0-4940 GCA_044225415.1 Burkholderiaceae bacterium
CAAGAGCGCGGCGCCGCTGATGAAGTACGCCGAGCGCATCTTCTCGCGGCCGGCGTACATTGAGGCGCTTACGCCCTCTGAAAAGGTGATGCGCCGCTAGGCGGCTGCATCGGTGGCGACGCAGGCAACGATGTCCGAACTGTCGACCAAGCCGTACCTGGTCCGTGCCATCCACCAGTGGTGCACGGACTCCGGCTACACGCCGTACATCGCGGTGCTGGCCGACGACACGGTCAGCGTGCCGCGCGAGTTCGTCAAGAACGGCGAGATCGTGCTGAACATCTCGCCGCTGGCGACCAACCGGCTGCAGCTCGGCAATGAACTGATCGAGTTCCAGGCGCGCTTCGGCGGCGTGCCGCGCGAGGTGCGCGTGCCGATCGACCGCGTCCTCGCCGTCTATGCGCGCGAGAACGGGCAGGGCATGGCCTTCGAAGTGCCGCGCGATGCGGCGCCGGCCGGCGCCGAGCCTGCCGCGCCCGTGCGCGGCGAGCGTCCGGTGATGTCGCTGGTGCCGCAGCAGGGTGCGGTATCGAACAACGAAGAGGCCGCTGCGCCCGCGGATGGCGACGACAACGGTTCGACCACCCCGGACGACACTCCACCCGCGCCGCGCGGCGAACGCCCGCGGCTCACGCGCATCAAGTAGCCACACCAGTCCGCCGGCATAGCTCAGCTGGTAGAGCAGCGGTTTTGTAAACCGAAGGTCGGGGGTTCGATTCCCTCTGCCGGCACCACCGGACCGGCGTAAAGCGGCTTGCAGTCCAGGATCTTCGTGGTATCAATGCTCACCCGATCGAGGAGCCACCATGAACCGACGTCACTTCGCCGCCGTCCTCATGCTTGCAGCCGTCACGACAACACCTGCGTGGGCTCAGAGCGAGCTCCGCCCGGCCAACCGCGGCGGTGTCGCCAGCGGCCAGCCCAACGCCGTCTTCCAGGTGAAGTCGGTCGATGCCTACGCGCGCACGATTGAGCTGCAGGCGGCCGACGGCACGACGTCGACCGTCAAGGTGCCGGAAGGGGTCTACAACCTGGACAAGCTGAAGAAGGGCGACCGCATCCAGGTCAACTTCTACACGCCGGACTCGATGAACCCGGGCTTGCGGGCTGCGGGAATTTTCCCGGCGAACTGAACCGGCGCAACGGTTGGCGCCGGTGTGGTGGCCGCTGCGGAGGCGGCTGACAACTCGCCGCGCGCCTGCCGTATCACGCTGCGCGACGCCGTCAGGCCCAGCACAGCGAGCAGCGCCGCCACCGCGATATCGGGCCACAGCGTGCCGGTGCCGAACACGCCGGCCGCCGCCAGCATCACCGCGACATTGCCGATCGCGTCGTTGCGCGAACACAGCCACACCGAGCGCATGTTGGCGTCACCGTCGCGGAACGCGTAGAGCATCACCGCGACGCCGACGTTGACCAGCAGCGCCGCGAAGCCGACGGTCGCCATCGTCATCGGCTCCGGGCTCGCGCCGCGCCAGACATGCCACGCGGCGACCAGCAGCACGGCGACGCCGTACACGCCCATCGACCAGCCCTTCACCAGCGCCGCACGGCTGCGCCACAGGCCGCCGGCAGCCAGGGCTGCGAGGCTCAGCGCGTAGTTGGCGCTGTCGCCGAGGAAATCCGCGGCGTCGGCCAGCAGCGACGTGGACTCCGCGCGCCACGACGCGCCGGCCTCGACGACGAACATCGCGAAGTTGGCGATCAGCGCGATCCACAGCACGGTGCGGAAGCGTCGGCTGCGCGGAGCGCCGGCACTGCAGCCGGCATCGTGACAACAGGCGGACATGGTCGACTCCGAAGGGTACGATCCGCATTGGAAACCCTGGAGCGGCTCCAGAGTCAAGCGGAGGCACGAGATGAAGATCGGCGAGCTCGCCGCGCAGGCGCAGACCCCGGTGGACACGGTGCGCTATTACGAGCGCATCGGCCTGCTGCCGGCGCCGGCGCGCACCGCAGCCAACTACCGGCAGTACGGCGAGCCGCACGTCGCGCGGCTCGACTTCATCCGCCGCTGCCGCGCGCTGGACATGTCACTCGACGAGATCCGTCGGCTGCTGGCGTTCTGCGATGCGCCGGAGCGGGATTGCGGGGAGGTCAATGCGCTGCTGGATGAGCACATTGGACACGTGCAGGCGCGGCTGGAGGAACTGCAGGCGCTGTCCCTGGAGCTGAAGCAGTTGCGGCGCGTGTGCCATTCGCCTGGCCGTGCCGGCGCGTGTCGCATTCTGCAGACCCTGCGCACGCCGGAGGCGATACCGGCGCGGCCGCGCAGGGCGGGCGCGCATCGGCGGTCGGTGCACGAGTAATCAGAAGCTTAGGCCGCCGCAAGCTGCTGTGCGGTCTGCGCCAGCGCCTTGCGCACACGCTGCACGATCGGCGAGTCGCCGTGCGCGGACAGCACCAGTTCCTGGTTGGCGCGCGTCATGCCGACGTACAGCAGCCGGACTTCCTCATCGATGGGTTCGCCCTTGCAGGGCAGCGCCTGCAGGCCGGCGACGAAGACGATCGGGAACTCCAGCCCCTTGGAGCTGTGCAGCGTGACCAGCTTCACCGTCGGGCCATTCCAGTCGAAGCCCTTCGAGCGCACGTCCTTTGCCAGCTGGAAGGCGATGTTGTGACGCTTCAGCGCGTCCGTGATCGGGTCCATCAGGTACTTGGTACGACACAGAATGGCGATGTCGTTGGGCTTGTTGCCGCGCGCAATCGCATCGGCGACGCGCTGGGCGAGCAGGTCGGCTTCCTGGCGGGCGTTGCCCGCCTCGATCAGTACCGGTAGCGGACCGCGCCGGCCGGCGGTCTGTGGCATGACGGTCTGGACTTCCGCATCCGCCTCTGCGACGTCGTTCAGCAGGGCGTCGGCACAACTCATCGCCAGCGACAGCACCTCGGCCGTGTTGCGGTAGTTGATCTTCAGGATGCTGGTACGGCCGCGCGCCTCGATACCCAGCGCCGAGAAGCTGAACTTGCGCCGCTTCTTCTGGTAGATGGACTGCGCGTCGTCGTACAGCACCAGCAGCGAGTTGGTGGCTGGATCGACCATGCTGGCGGCCATCGTCAGCCACGCATCTTCGAAGTCGTGCGCCTCGTCGATCAGCAGCGCCGTGTACTGGCCGCCGGGCACCAGGCCGGTGGCGACGGCGCGAGTCGTGGCTTCGGCGAGTTTGAGGAAGTAGTCATCGTCGCCCCGCTTGGCCGGGACCTTGAGCTGGTACGCGGTGACAAGTTCGTCGCACCAGCTATGGAATGTCCGCACCACCACGCGCTCATCCACACCGCGCGCGCGCAACTGTGCCTCGATGCGGCTCGCCAGCGCCTTGTTGTAGCAGGTCACGAGGATCGGCTTCCCCAGTCGGGCCGCGGCAGCCAGCTGCTCGGCGCGGTACACCAGGATCATCGTCTTGCCCGAACCGGCCGAGCCGTGAATGACGCGATGTCCCTCGCCCAGCGAGCGTGCGATCTGCTCCTGCTGCAGGTCCATCACCTGCATCAGGTCGGGCAACTCGAGCTTGCCGGCGTCGAGACCGAGCGATGCCTGGGCCGTCGCGACGCGGATCTCAGGAAACAGGTGCCAGCGAATGCGGTCGCGCTGCGGCAGCGTCAGCGTGTGCGGGAAGTGCACCGTGAACATGCCGGCCAGGCGCTGCATGAACTGTGCGGCCGGCACGTCGTCGGCCAGGTCATCGCGCAGCAGCGTCTGGTGGGACGGGAAGACGTCGTCGAAGTCCTGCGAAGGAATGTCCTCGCGCCGAAAGCCGGACAGCACGCAACCCCAGCCGTACGGAAAGAGGAGCTTGCCGCAGTGCGCTCCGTCTGATCGAATCAATGCCGGATCGCGTTGCATCAGGTCGACCAGTTCCAGCGCGTAGGCGCGAGCCTGTACCAGCGGATGCGGTTCGGTGACCCGACCGCGATCGGTGAGAAGTTCGACGTGAATCGGATCGGCACTCTTCAACGTTGCCGGCTTCCAATCTTTGACCTCCAGTAGCAGGATGCCCCACCGTGGGCTGAGGATCACAAAGTCCGGCTGGCGAGCCCTGTGACCGATCGGCGTGTTGTGCCAGACGATGAAGTCATCGTCGAGGCAGCGCTTCAGGGCGAAGAAGACCCTGCGCTCGCCGCCGATGCAGCGGCGGTCGACATTCTTCATCCCCTGGGGAAAGGTGGCCAAGACGAATCTCGCACAAAGAGTTCAGGCGAGAGTGTTTCCCAACTTTCAGAAGCAGATGAGCCGAAGAGCGCCCGATTCCCGGAGCGATCGATGGGACCAAGAACCTTAAGCCAGCGCATGCCCGCTTACCGGGCGAACGGCCCCGTGCACCATTGCTTCTCACAGGGGACGCCGTCGTGGTTGCCATCCATCTGCGTGCCTGGGCAGTTGCGGAGGAAGAACTTCGCTTCCTCGCAAGAGGTCATTTGCGAGCAGTGCGTGCGTCCGTCGCAGCGGAATGAGCTGACACTAGTCGCAGGCGCAGCGTCCGCCGGCGCACGAGGCCTTCCCGACATCGAGGTGTAAGCCGCGACGGCCCCTACGACGATCACCACCGGAAGCAGCCGAACCACCCATCCCGTACCGCCGCGGCGACGGGTGTCCGGACCCGATCGCAAAGGAACAGCCCGGCGCGCAGACCCCGGCCGCTGAACGTTGACTGCCCGCCGCTGGCCATCACCCGCCGGCTCGACTTCGAACGACAGTTCCTCCCCGATCTTCGGCCGCCGCCCATCTCGCGGGAACGCGGAGACATGCACGAACACGGGGTCGCCGCCGCGCGAGGGAACGATAAAGCCGAAGCCGCGATCGTCGTTCCACTTGTCGAGCTTGCCGTCGAAGCGCATGGGTTACTCCATCACTTCCTGGCGATGGGTGGCAGCGCCTCGAGCCCGGCAGCGACAATGCGGCAGGCGGCAATCAGGTCGGTGACGATGCGCTCGTCGATGTT
>JBGAIO010000010.1:0-42337 GCA_044225415.1 Burkholderiaceae bacterium
CGGGCGCAGCTCGCCGGTCAGCGACAGTTCGCCGGCGAACTCGTACTGGTCAAGCGTGCGGGTCGGGATCTGTCCGCTGGCCGCCAGGATGCCGAGCGCGATCGGCAGATCGAAGCGGCCGGACTCCTTGGGCAGGTCCGCTGGCGCCAGGTTGACCGTGATGCGCCGCATCGGAAAGTCGAAGCGGCTGGTCTGCAGCGCGGCGCGCACGCGCTCGCGCGCTTCACGCACCTCGGTATCGGGCAGTCCGACCAGCGTGAACGCCGGCAGGCCGCCGGCCAGATGCACTTCCACCGTCACTTGCGGCGCATACATGCCGGTCAGGCCGCGGGTACGAACGATGGCGATGGACATGGCAGCTGGGGTGGCGCCGCATTCTAAGAGGCCTTGAGCGGCCGCCTCCTTCAGCTTCGCCCATCCGGCCGCGAAGAAAAAGCCCCGTTTCGGCCCATATTCGGTTGGGATTCCGGCGCCAGTCGTGTCACGATTGCAGACCTGTTCCTGCTGCGGCGGCCCGTCCGCCCTGGTCAACTTCCGTGTCTTCGCTGCTGTTCGGCATCGGTCTGCTGGTCGTCCTGGCCGGCCTGTACCTGTGGGCGCGCCGTCGGGCCGACGCCATCAAGGCGCAGTCGGCGCAGCGCGAGCAGGCCGCGATGGCGGCGATGCTCGGCGCCACGCCGGACGACGACGAACTCGCGCCGAAGATGCGCGTACCCGCGCCGCCGGAGGAAATCGATCACGCGGCGCTGATCCGCCAGGCGCACAGCGCGGCAACGCAGCCGGCCGACGAGACCGAGCGCACGCTGCCGCCCATCGAATACCGGGTCAAGGACGATCCCGAAGCCTTGCCGCGCGAGATGACGCCGGTGGAAGCGGCTGCGGCGGGCATGGACCCGATCGAAGAGCTGATTTCGCAGATCATGGTCGACGACTCCGGCCGGCGCGCGATGTCCGAGCGAGTCAACGGCACTGCGCGCGTGGCCGCGGCGCAACCGAAGCGACCAAACGCCGCCGCCCGCGCGGCAGCGCGGGAAGCCACCCCCATGCTCGATTCGATGGCGCCGTCGGTGCCGCTACGCGAACTCGTGCTCGCATGGTACGAATCGCGCGGCTATCGGCAGGTGCCGGCGTCGCCCGCGGTGTGGCCGATCGAACTGGTACTGCGCCATCGCGACGATCCGGCGCGCGCCTACGCCTTCGTCGTGCAGAACGACAACGTGTCGGTGGATCGCATCACCGCACTGATCGAACAGGCGCGCGAGATCGGCATGCTGCGCGTGGCCGTCATCGCCGAAGCTGGGTACGAACGTGGCGCGAAGGAAATTGCCAAGCGCAAGAACGTGCGGCTGATCGACCGTCCGACGATGGATGCGGAACTGTCGGACCTGCAGCTCGAGACCGCTGCGAAGATCATCGCCGTCGCGCGCAAGCGCGCCTCGCCTGAAGCCTCGGCCGCTTAGCCGGCCCATGCTGTCGTCCCGGTGAAAGCCGGGACCCGATTACCAGCGGCGCAGTTCCAGCCGCGCCACCTCGGCCCAGGCCTGCGCCGGGCGACATCCGTGGTCATCCCCGCGGAAGCGGGACTCCACCTTGACTCTGCTGTTCCGGCGACTCGAGCCTCGCGAGCCGCTGCTCCAGCCCGTCGAGCTGCTCGCGCGCGCGCGCCAGCACGCGCGACTGGATGTCGAACTCCTCGCGCGTCACCAGTTCCAGCTTCGCGAACTGCTGAGTCAGCAGCGCCTTGAGGTTCTTCTGCAGATCGGCCGCGGGCGTCTGCTCGATGACCGACGCCACGCGCGACTGCAGCTCGTCGAGGAATGAAGTCTTGTCCATCGAGGCCAGTCTATCAGTGCGGGTCGGCGTCTCCGAGGCACTGAGCCCGTGAGCCCGGGGCCGTTACAGCGCTCGCAGCCCGCTCCAAACGGGTTCGGCATTGCACCGTCACGTCGCGCCTCGCGGGAAATCCCGCTGATTTCTGCACCAGCCCGATGCATGAACGGGCTGGCGGCGAATGGCACACATGTTGCGTTGCCATGCATCCGAAACGCCAGGCAAACGCATCACTACCCATGCTGACTCGAAAGGAAGACTCCATGCACAAAGCGCTAGCCGCAGCGGCCGTCGCAGCCGCCTGCACCGCGCCCCTGATGGCCACGGCACAGACACCGGCTCCCGCTGCGCCACCGTCCGACTGGACCATCACGGGCAACCTCACCATTGCCACCGACTACCGCTTCCGTGGCTTCACGCAGACGGACTATCAGCCGGCCATCCAGGGTGGCATCGACATCGGCCACAGCTCGGGCTTCTACGTCGGCAACTGGAACTCGAACGTCAGCCAGAACACCTTCAACGGTGCGCCGATCGAGATGGACTTCTACGGCGGCTACAAGCACGCGTTCGGCGACTTCACGCTCGACGTGGGCGTGCTGTACTACTACTACCCGGGCACCGGCGAATACAACCCGGACCTGGACATCGACAACTTCGAGGGCTACATCGGCGGCGCCTGGGGCCCTCTGTCGGTCAAGTACTCCTACGCGTTCACCAACTTCTTCGGCCTGGAAGCGCCGGGATACAACACCAAGGGGTCGCAGTACCTGGACTTCAACGCCACCTTCCCGTTCGACGAGTTCGCGCTGGTCGCGCATGCCGGCTGGCAGTACGTGAAGAACTACGAGAACCTGAACCCGACGCTGAACAAGGACAATTACTGGGACTTCAAGCTCGGCGGCACGTGGGACATCATGAAGTCGGGCTGGGTGGTCGGCGCCTTCTGGGTCGGCACCAGCGAGAAGGAGTTCTTCTACACGACCGAGAACCCGCCCGAGGCCGGCGGCAAGAGCCGCTTCCTCGCGACGCTGACCAAGACGTTCTGATCACCACTCGGGAAACAGCACATGAAACTCATCACCGCCATCATCAAGCCGTTCAAGCTTGACGAGGTGCGTGAGGCCCTGAGCGGCGTTGGCGTTCAGGGCATCACGGTCACCGAGGTCAAGGGCTTCGGACGGCAGAAGGGCCACACGGAGCTGTATCGCGGCGCCGAGTACGTGGTCGACTTCCTGCCCAAAGTGAAGATCGAGGCCGCTGTCGCGGACGATATCGTCGAACGCGCGATCGAGGCCATTGAAGGCTCGGCGCGCACCGGCAAGATCGGCGACGGCAAGATCTTCGTCTATGACCTGGAACAGGTCGTCCGCATCCGCACCGGCGAGACCGGCAAGGAAGCGCTCTAACTCCACGGGGAAGCAATGAAAAAGACTTTGATCATGCTCCTCGCGGCAGGAGCGATGGCAGTGAGCGCGGGGGCATTCGCGCAGGGCGGTGGTACCAAGGGCGGTGACGCTGACGCGCCGAAGACCACGCCGCTTGATCCGTCCAAGGCGCTGGACGCTCTCAAGAGTCCGGCCAAGGCAGCAGAGGCAACGCCTGCCGCTCCGGCCGCCGAGCCCGCCAAGGCCGAGGCGGCTCCGGCCGCCGCTTCGTCGACACCGGCACCGGCACCGGCACCGGCGGCCGCAGCACCCGCAGCACCGGCCGCGGCGCCGGCGGCTGCAGAGGCGCCACCCGCTCCCAACAAGGGCGACGTCGCCTTCATGTACGCGGCCACCATCATGGTCATCCTGATGACCATTCCCGGCCTGGCACTGTTCTACGGCGGCCTCGTGCGCTCGAAGAACATGCTGAGCGTGCTGATGCAGGTGTTCGTGATCTTCTCGCTGATCACCGTGCTGTGGGTCATCTACGGCTATTCGCTGGCTTTCGGCGGACCAGGTGCCATGTACGGCAACCTGTCGAAACTGTTCCTGTCGGGTGTGAATGGCGAATCGCTGGCCGCAACCTTCAGCAAAGGCGTGATGCTGCCCGAACTGATCTTCGTTGCGTTCCAGGGAACCTTCGCGGCCATCACCTGCGCGCTGATCGTCGGCTCGTATGCGGAGCGTATGAAGTTCTCCGCGGTGCTGCTGTTCACGGTGCTGTGGTTTACGTTCGCGTACCTGCCGATGGCGCACATGGTGTGGTACTGGGACGGCCCGGACGCGATCAAGGACCAGGCGACGCTGGATGCGGTCACCGCCAACGCGGGCTGGCTGTGGCAGAAGGGCGCGCTCGACTTCGCCGGCGGCACGGTCGTGCACATCAATGCGGGGGTTGCCGGCCTGGTGGCGGCCTACGTGCTGGGCAAGCGCATTGGATACGGCAAGGAATCGATGGCGCCGCACAGCCTGACGCTGACCATGGTCGGTGCTGCGCTGCTGTGGGTGGGCTGGTTCGGTTTCAACGCCGGTTCCAATCTCGAAGCCAATGGCGTCGCTGCGTTCGCGTTTGTCAACACCGTGCTGGCCACCGCGGCGGCCGTGCTGTCCTGGATCTTTGCCGAGTGGATGATCAAGGGCAAGCCGTCGATGCTGGGTGCGGCGTCGGGCGCAGTAGCGGGTCTCGTCGCAATTACGCCAGCGTGCGGCTTTGTCGGCATCATCGGCGCGCTGGTCATCGGGCTGGTCGCAGGCATTGCGTGCTTCTGGGGCGTGACCGGGCTGAAGCGCATGCTCAACGTCGATGATTCGCTCGACGTGTTCGGCGTGCACGGTGTCGGTGGCATCGTCGGTGCGCTGCTGACGGGCGTGTTCGCGGCACCGTCGCTGGGTGGGGCTGGCGTATGCAACTACATCACCGACAAGTGCGGCGATGCGGCCGACTTCGCGGGCATCGGTGCACAGGTCTGGGTGCAGTTCCAGGCGGTGCTGACCGCGGTCGTCCTCTCGGGTGTGGTTTCGTTCATCGCCCTGTATATCGTCAAGATGATCACTGGCCTGCGTGTCACCGCGGAAGAGGAACGCGAAGGACTCGACACCACCTACCACGGCGAGTCCGCCTACAAGTACTGACTGTGCGCGCGGTCCGGACGGGAACCCGGACCGCCCAGGCTTTGCCGGTCTTCAGGTTGTGTCTCCCTAGCTCGCCGGGCCTCTTCACTTTCGCGGCCCACTCGTGGCGAACTTTGCCGGGCACCTTCGGGTGCCCGTTTTTTTTCGCGGCGCAGCGTCACCCGCCCGCCGATCGTCGGAAATTTCCCGTGCGAGGGTCTGCCGCAGCGGCATCGGCGCGTGTCTTGCCAAGGTAGGGGAGAAAAAACTCCCTGCGGGCACGCACCCGCGGCATCGGACCATGAACTCCAGCCGGCCCCTGAACATCCGAACCACCCTGGTACTGCTGCAGATCATCGCGGTCGTCGCGATCCTGCACTTCGCCGACGACGTGCTGGTGCCGATCGCGCTGGCGCTGATGCTCGCGTTCCTGCTGGCGCCGACGGTGTCGCGCCTGGAGCGCTGGGGAGTGCCGCGACCGATTGCCGTCGCGCTGACCACGCTCGTGGCGTTCGCGGTGCTGTCCGGCGTGACCTACCTCGTCGTTCAGCAGTTCCGCAGCCTGGTCACCGAGCTGCCGGCTCATCGCAGCAACCTGTCCGCCCGCATTCGCGCCCTCAATGCGGGGCCAGCCGGCGGCGGACTGGAGCGCGGCGTGCAGACCGTGCAGGAACTGACGGCGGAACTCGACAAGGCCGGGCCAGCCAGGCCAGCGCCCGCCAGGGTCGACAAGGTGCAGATCGTCGAGCCGCCGCAATCGGCACGGCAGCTCGTCCGCGCGTGGTTCGGCGCGCTGATCGGCCCGGTATCGACTGCGGGCATCGTCATCGTCTTCGTGATCTTCATGCTGCTGCAGCGGGAGGACCTGCGCGATCGGCTGGTGCGGCTGCTCGGCGCCAACGAGATGCCGGCGGCAGTGGCGACGCTGAACGATGCCGCGCGCCGGGTCAGCCGCTACCTGGTGATGCAGACGCTGATCAACGCAGTCCATGGTGCGGTGGTGGCGGCAGGGCTGTACCTGATCGGCGTACCGGAGCCGCTGCTGTGGGGCACGCTCACCATCGTGCTGCGCTTCATTCCGTACCTGGGACCGCTGCTCGCCGCGGCGGGGCCGATCGTGCTGTCACTGGCCGTGTTCCCCGGCTGGAACGAGCCGCTGATGGTGGTGGGCCTCATCGCCACCATCGAGCTGATCAGCAACAACGTGCTCGAGCCGCGGCTGTACGGATCGGCGACCGGCGTGTCGTCGTTCGCGCTGATCGTCGCCGCGGTGTTCTGGACGTGGCTGTGGGGCGCTGCCGGCCTGCTGCTCGCCACGCCGCTGACCGTGTGCCTGGCCGTGATGGGCAAGCACATTCCTCAATTCAGCTTCATCGGCGTGCTGCTCGGCGACCAGCCGGTGCTGGCGCCGCGCGAGCGCTTCTATCAGCGCCTGCTCGCGGGCGACACCGACGATGCGCAGGACCTGATCGACGAAGCGCTGCAGGCGCAATCGCCGCCCGCAGTGCTCGATGCGATGGTCATGCCCGCGCTGCGCCTGGCCGAGCAGGACCACGAGCGCGGCGCCATCGACGCCGATCGGCGTGCGACGCTGATCGAGTCCGTCACCGAACTGGTCGATGCGCTGCCGGCGCCGGTCGCGTCGGACTCCGCCGCGACCCTGCACCCGCGGCTGTCGGTGGCGCTGCTGCCGGGCGCCGATGCGACCGATGAACTGGCCGCGCAACTGCTGGCACGCACGCTGCCGCCGGAGCAGTACAGCGTCGAGGTGCTGAGCCGCGCCTCATTGAAGGCGGAGATGCTGGAGCACGTGGCGCGGCTGCGGCCCGATGCCATCGTCGTGTCGGCGATGCCGCCCGGCGCGCTGCTGCACGCCCGCTACCTGTGCCGCAAGCTGCGCGGCCACGCCGCCGGCGCGTCGATCATCGTGGGACTGTGGGATGCGCAGGGCGACCTGAGCAAGGCCACGACCCGGCTGTCCGCATCCTGCGCGGACACGGTGGTCACCAACGTGTCCGATGCGCTCGATGCGCTGGCGCGGCTGCGGCAGCTGCGCGTGCAGGGCGTGATGCCACCGAGTCAGGCGGCGGTACCGACCTTCACGGCTTCGCCGCCCGCCGTCGCAGCATCTCCTGCACCAGCGCTTCGAACTGCTCGGTGACTTCGTGGCGCAGGAAAGCCTCGGCGAGAAATTCCGGCATCCAGGTCTCCATGGCGAACTCCAGGTGATGCTCGATGCGCGTGCCGTCGGCGATGTCGCTGAAGTGAGTCTCCGAGCGTACGCGCTGCAGGCTGCCGCCGGTCGAACGCGACTGCACGGCGTCCATCGGCGTCAGCTCGATGTCGCGCACGGTGTCGAAGGCGTGCGAGATCGGTCCCCAGTGCGCCACGCCGCGCTGCTCCACCCGCAGCCGGTTGCCGGTGCGTTGCGTGATCCGGCTGGAGTGAAGGTTGGGCACGTAGCGCGCCATCGCGTCGAAGTCCGTCATGACCGACCACGCTTCGCTGCGCGTGACCGGCGCGACCAGCACGATGTCGAGCTGCAGCAGTTCGCCCTTGCGCACGACGGTCACGTCCACCGGTGGCGTCGCGGCCGCAGCGGCAGTGCCGGCCAATGCCAGCAGGAACGCGATGACGAGAAGGCAGCGCTGCATCCGTCCACTCTAGCGCGGGCGTCATGGGCCTGGACGTGAATATTCGCGGGATGCCGCGTCATCGCGATCAGCGATTCGCGCAAGCACGAACAGCGGCCAGGCTCAACGCACGGGTCGCGGGAAGGTGCAACGGGTGGCGCGCGCCGCCGTGATGGGGTGTCGGAGCGAGGCAGCTGCCGGATCAGCCCCAGATGAGAACCGCGATCGCGAATGCGATGGCCCAGATCACCGCGCCGACGAGGATCGCGGGCACGAGCCCGCGCGCCGCGTCGAGATCCGGCGAGTCGCTTTCATCAGGATCCTTGAGCTCCACTTTCTTCCCCAACGCTTGTGACGTTGCCATGTCGTGTTCCTGTGCAGGACTGCGGGGCTTTTGGCCCGGTCGTCCCGTCTGCGTGTTGTCTCTAATGTCTGCCGGCGCAAAGCAGGCTCCGCCCGCGAAAACTGCCGCAGGTAGGGGACCTCGCCGGGATGTCTCGGGACGCAGCGCTGGATCTCGCCCGGATGCCATCCCGGGTGCTACGCCACTGTTGTCGATGCAGGGATATGACCGGGGACCGGGACTTTCGTTGACCCCGGTGCTGGAACAAACCCTCTAGCGCAACAGGATCGGCGGCCGTTCACGCCGCGTGAACGGCGGTCGGTACCGGATCGCGAAAAAGCACGAAGGCCTCTTCCACGGTGCGGGCCTTCAGCAGCCGCTCCTGCACCTGCGCGGGCGACCAGCGGTTCGGCTCGACCTCGCGCGCGAAGCGCGCGGCCGACGCCGCATCGTCGAAGAACTTCAGGAACATGCGTTCGAGCTGGCTCGCGTCGCACAGGCCGAGCTCCAGCCGGAAGTCGACGCGGCCGGAACGGATCGCGGCCTCGTCGATCAGCTCGGGATGGTTGGTGGTCAGGAACACGACCGAGCCTTCGTGCGCGGCGACGCCGTCGAGCGCGTTGATGAAGCCCGAATAGGACACCTTGACGCTCGAATCGGCCTTGTCGCGCTGGCGGAAGAACGCGTCCACGTCTTCTATCAGGATCACCGA
The DNA here is from genome assembly GCA_044225415.1 of Burkholderiaceae bacterium. Taxonomy (GTDB): domain Bacteria; phylum Pseudomonadota; class Gammaproteobacteria; order Burkholderiales; family Burkholderiaceae_F; genus JALORV01. Next base: position 8,560 of record JBGAIO010000010.1, read on the forward strand.
GCGCTGCGGCACCGACGACAGCAGGTTGCCGATCTTCTCGTCGTTGACGGTGGGCGATGCCAGGCTGAGCACGCACACGTTGAGCGCCAGTTCGGAGGCGATGGCCGTCACGAGTGACGTCTTCCCCGTGCCTGGCGGGCCGTACAGCAGATAGCCGCGCCGCCACGGAATGCCGAGTGCCTCGTAGCGCGCATGCGACTCGAAGAAGCGGTTCAGGTCCTCGAGGATCGCTTCCTTCTGTCCGGCCTTCAGCACCACCGATTCGAGCTTGCGGTTGTTGCCCAGCCGCGCCCGCATCCATTCGTTGTTGTACGGGCTGGGCATGTACACCGCAATGCGGTTGAGCTCGCGCGCGATGCGATGCTCCATCGCGTCGTTGACCAGCGTCTCCAGCGGCTTCTTGTTGCGGCCGAAGGTGGACAGCGCGATGCGCTCGAAGATGGCCGGACCGATCTGCACTTCGCGCTTCATCCACATCAGCCGGCCGTCGAGGAAGAAGAGATGGAAGCCTTCGCCCGGCGACAGCATGGTCACCGGCCGGCCGCCCTGCTGCAGCTCGTCGTGCAGGCTCTGGTAGCTGGTGCCCTGTCGCACCGCGCGCGCGGTGAAGTTGTTCAGCCGGCGCAGCGCGGCGCGGCTGTCCATGTATTCCACCATCGCCGGAAACATCAGTTCGTCGCGGCTGTCGACCGTCAGCGTCGTGATCAGGAAGTGCTTGGCCCAGCCGAACACGCGCGACGGCACGTCGCGCAGCCACACGGCCAGCAGGCCGAGCAGCGCCAGCGTCAGGCCGCCGCTCACCAGCGTGTTGGAACCGAGCACTCCCTGCAGCCATTCGCCCATGATCGTCTCCGGCGCACTGCGACCGCGTTGCCGTGCGACGCACGCACTGTAGCGTGTGCGGCGACTTGCGCAACGTCAGGGGCGCTGCAACACTGCGGTCATGCTGCAGGCCATCCGCCGCTTCTTCGACACACACGTCGGCGCCGACGCCGGCACGGAGGCGGGCCATTCGATCGAACTCGCCACGGCCGCTCTGCTGGTCGAGGTATCGCGCATCGATGCGGAGTCCACGCCGGGCGAACGCGCCGCGGTGGAACACGCGGTGCGCGAGAAGTTCGGTCTCAGCGAAAGCGAGGCCGCCGAACTGGTGCGGCTGGCCGACGCCGAAGTTGCCCAGGCCACCGACTACTTCCAGTTCACCTCGCTCGTGAACCGGCACTTCAGCGCCGAACAGAAGCAGCGCGTGATCGAACTGATGTGGCGCGTGGCCTACGCCGACTCGGAGCTGTCGGCGCACGAGCAGCACCTGCTGCGCAAGGTCGCCGACCTGCTGCACGTGCCTCACGGCGACTACATCACCGCCAAGATGCGCGCGCGCGAGGCTGCCGGCCTGTAGCGGCGCGCGAGCGCCGGCGGGCGTCGCTGGTAGCATGACTGCCCGACCCACGGCAGGATCGACGATGAAGCGCGAACAGCCGGCATCGCCGTTGACCGACGCTCCCGCAGGCTCCGCTGCCGACCACGGCACGCCGGTGTCGGTGAAGATCCGCGAACGCCTGCAGGCCGCGCGGCAGCGTTTCCACGCCAACGACAACATCGCCGAGTTCATCGAGCCGGGAGAACTGGCAGCGCTGGAAGACGAACTGGAAGGGCGGCTGCGCGGCGTGCTGGAGACGCTGGTCATCGACCTGGAGGCCGATCACAACACGCGCGAGACGGCGCGCCGCGTCGCACGCATGTACCTGACGGAAGTGTTCCGCGGCCGCTATTCGGAACAGCCGGCCGTCACGGAGTTTCCGAACATCGAGCGCCTGAACGAGCTGATGATCGTCGGCCCGATCATGGTGCGCAGCGCGTGCTCGCATCACCTGTGTCCGATCCTGGGCAGGCTGTGGATCGGCGTGCTGCCCAGCGAACACTCGAACCTGATCGGCCTGTCGAAGTACGTGCGGCTCGCCGACTGGGTGATGAGCCGCCCGCAGATCCAGGAAGAGGCGGTCACGCATCTCGCCAACCTGCTGCAGAAGACCATGCAGCCCGACGGCCTGGCGCTGGTCATGGAGGCCGATCACTTCTGCATGCAGTGGCGCGGCGTCAAGGACACCGACTCCAAGATGACCAGCAGCGTGATGCGCGGGTCGTTCCTGACCGATCCCAACCTGCGCCGCGAGTTCCTTGCCCTGATGCAGGGCAAAGGCTGATGCGCCGTGCGCGGTAGCCTAACGCGGCACGCGGCCTGCACGCGCCGCCCGTTGATGAAGTGCCTGTCCACAAGTCCAAGGGGAAGACGATGAGATACCTGAAGCTGTTGATCATTCCGGCAGCGCTGCTGGCCCTGGCCGGCTGCGACACGACGAGCAAGGGTCCGTATGCGGAGGCGCAACTGCAGGCGGCGCCCGGTGGCAAGGCCTGGGGCCGCGTGACGTTCCACGAGACCGGCGGACTGACCTTTATTCGCGCCGACGTGAACGGGCTGGCGCCGAACCAGCAGTTCGGATTCCATGTACACGAGAAGGGCGACTGCTCGTCGGCGGACTTCACCAGCGCCGGCGGCCACTTCAATCCGGAGGCGAAGCCGCACGGCGATCACAAGACCGGCACCTCGCACGCCGGCGACATGCCGAACCTGTCGTCCAACGGGGAAGGCGTCGCCACGCTGTCCTACAACAGCAACGTGCTGAAGGTCGCGCCCGGGCCGATGTCGGTTGTCGGACGCGCGGTCGTGGTGCACGCGATGCCGGACGACTACAAGTCGCAGCCCGCCGGCAATGCCGGTGCGCGCATCGCGTGCGGCGTGATCAAGGAAGTCAAGTAACGCAGTTCGCGAAGCGGCGCGGCGGGAGCGGCGCCGCTCGCAGTTTCAACCGGCGAGCAGCGCGCCGTAGCGCTCCAGCGCGACGTTGCCGCCGCTGAGGATCACTCCGACGCGCCGTCCGCGCACGTCGATCGCATTGTCGAAGGCGGCGGCCGCACCGAGGCAGCCGGTCGGCTCGACGACGATCTTCATGCGCTGTGCGAAGAAGCGCATCGCGCGAGTCAGCGCATCGTCGCTTACCGTGACGACGTCGCTGACCAGCGCCTGGATGATCGGAAAGGTGAGCTTGCCCGGCGCCTGCGTCTGCGCGCCGTCGGCGATGGTCTGCGGCACCGGGATGCCGACGATATGTCCCGCGCGCAGCGACTGCTGTACGTCGTTGCCGGCGGCGGGCTCGACGCCGATCACGCGGCATGCCGGCTGCAGTTCATGCGCCGCCGTTGCGCAGCCCGCGATCAGGCCGCCGCCGCCCGTGCACACCAGCAGCAGGTCGAGCGGTCCGGTGTCCTGCAGCAGTTCCAGCGCGGCCGTGCCCTGTCCGGCCATCACGTGCGGATGGTCGAAGGGCGGAATCAGCGTCATGCCGCGCGTGTCGGCCAGCGAGCGGCCGATGGCCTCGCGGTCCTCGGTGTAGCGGTCGTACAGCACCACCTCGGCGCCGTAGCCGCGCGTGGCTTCGATCTTCACCGCCGGCGCGTCCTGCGGCATGACGATGGTCGCCGGCATGCCGAGCAGTCGCGCCGACAGCGCGACGGCCTGCGCATGATTGCCCGACGAGAAAGCCACCACGCCGGCGCGGCGCTGCTGCGGCGTGAACTGCGCCAGCGCGTTGTACGCGCCACGGAACTTGAACGCGCCCATGCGCTGGAAGTTCTCGCACTTGAAGAACAATCGTGCGCCGGTCAGCTCGTCAGCCGTGTGCGAGGTGAGAACCGGTGTGCGATACGCGATGCCTGCGAGCCGCTGCGCGGCGGCGGCGACGTCGGCGTAGGTGATGGCAAGCGTCATCGCGGCAGCATAGCAACGCGCCGCCGCAGCCTTGCCAGGCAGGTCTTCAGCGCGTCAACGGCGCGGCACAATGGCCGGCTTCACCGGTCTTCTCGTGGCCGATCTGCCACGGCAGCGGTTCGTCGAAGCGGTTGTGCGGCTCCGACGTGCGCCAGTCGAGCGCCAGCAACCCTGCCGTCAGCGCCCAGAACACCACCGCGAACACCCACGCGCTCCGATTCGCTTTCATTTCGGCAGCCCCAGCCACGCGCGCAGCCGCACGCCGACGAGTGACCCGCCGAAGGCCGCGGCGAACCAGATCCAGCCGTGCAGGCTGCCGGTGGAGATCCCGGAGAAGTACGCGCCGACGTTGCAACCGAAGGCCAGCCGCGACGAATAACCGAGCGCGAGGCCGGCGACGACGGCGGCGATCCATTGCGAGGCACGCTGTGCATCGGGCCGCGGGCACGCGGTGCCGCGCGCGGTGGCCGCGATCAATGCGCCGGCGAGCAGTCCGACGTTGGTGATCGACGTGACGTCGGTCAGCACCGGTGCGTGGAGCTGCGCCTGCTGCGCGGCGCGGCCCCAGTACGCATTGGCCGTCAGGTCCATGCCGAGGGCATTGGCCATCTTCGCGCCCCACAGGCCCAGGCCGTAGACGATGCCCCACGGCTGGCCGGCGATGACGAGATTCAGCACCGCGAAGAGCGCGAGCAGCGCGGCCCCGATGTAGACACCACGGCCTTTCCAGCGCGTCTGCGTCGCGCGCCGGCGTCGCCACAGCCACACTGCGAGCACCGCGAAGAGGGCGGTCTGCGCGACGAGCGTGCCAAAGACGCCGAGATGATCGGGCAGCGCCACCGGCGGCAGCGCGCCGAGCGCGAGCCAGCGATCGAGATGCAGCGCGCCGAAGAAAGCGCCGATGACGAATCCCGGCAGCACGGTCAGCGCGAAGCCATTGCCCAGTCCGGCCTTGTAGAGCGTGCCCGAGCCGCAGCCGTCGGCGATCTGCATTGCCAGGCCGAACACGAACGCGCCGATGACCACGCTCACCGACACCGGCGCGATGGCACCGCTCAGTTCGCCATGCGCGGCGATCAGCGGGATCGACACCCACATCGCCAGGCCGATGGCTACGAACTGCGCGAGAAAGCCGGTGGGATCGCGATCGCGGATCCAGATGCGCCAGCCGGTCGTGAATCCGAAGGAAACGCCGGCGAGCACCGCGCCGTAGCCGATGCCGACCAGGAACAACAGCCCCTGCCGCAGCCCCACGAACCAGGTCACTGCGATCCATGCGACGGCCGCGAGCGCGGCCAGCGTCAGCACGGACTGCAGGCGGCCGCGCGACGCGGCGATCGGCGCGGTGGACAGAGGCAGGGTGGTCACGGCCATGATTATCGGGGGTTTGCGAGCAAGGCGGACAGTCGCGATACGTCGCCGACGATGCGGCGGCAGCAACGCGATCGTGCGGGCGCGCGAACGCGCCGCAGCTCGCTACTGCGCGGCGAGTGCCTCGCGGATCTGCATCCAGAACTGCTCGAGCCGGCTCGGCACGTTGGCCATCGGCAGTCCGGCCTGCGACCAGCCGACCATCGACTCCGGATACAGCTTCACGTCCTTCTGCCCGAGCACTTCCGACAGCACGAACCAGTTGGTGGCCGCCCAGTGGCCCGTGTTGCAGAAGGACACGGTCGGCCGCGTGGTGTCGACGCCCTGCTCGGCGGCGATGCGGCGCACGTCGGGCGTCGACTGCAGGCGCGCGCTGTCGCCGTCCCTGCCGATGAACCAGACGTCATAGGGCACGTTCTTCGCGCCGATCAGCGTGCCCGGTGTGCGCGCGGCGCCGTGGCGCTGCTCGCCGAGGAAGTAGGACGGCGGGCGCGCGTCGATCAGCACCTCGGCGGGCCGGGCGGCGGCGAGCTGCACGTCGTCGCGCGTGGCGATGATGGCGTCGTTCCACGCGACCGCGTACTGCGAGGGGGCCACGGTCGGAACGTCGGTGGTCACCGCGCCGCCCGATGCGCGCCACGCTTTCATGCCGCCGTCGAGGATGGCGAGCTTCGACAGGCCTGCCGCCTTCAGCGTCCAGTACACGCGTGCCGCCGCGCCGAAATCGGTGGCGTCCGAGCCGGCGAACACGACGACCACCGGCGTGGTGGAGTCGATGCCCAGCGAGCGGATCAGCGTCTGCAACGCGACGGTGTCGGGCAACGCACCGGGATTCGTCGATGGGCCGCGCCATTTGCCATAGGGCGCAGCCTGCGCGCCGGGGACGTGTCCACTGGCATACGACGCGGGCTCCTTCGCCGGCGCGGTGCGGATGTCGACGATGCGCAGCGCCGGATCGGCGAGCCGCGCCGCGAGGTCGGCGGGCGACAGCAGGGGCTGCGCGGCCACGAACGCAGGCAGCAGCAGGGTGGCTAGCAGAGTGAGCGGGCGCAACATGGGAGCGTGTCAGTCGATGCGAGAAAGTGGCGGGGACGGAGACCCTGCGGGACGCCGCCGGATACCCGTCAGTGTGCCGCGTGCGCGGGGCCGCGCAGCGCGACATTCGTCATGTACTTATGCCCCTGCGCGCGCCGCAGCCGCTGCCCGCGCCGGCGGCTGCGGCGGCATCACTACACTTCGCCCTTCGCACATTCACCGAAGCCAACGCAATGAACTATCGCCGCCTGGGCCGCGCCGGCCTGAAGGTTTCCGAACTGTCCTTCGGCTCGTGGGTCACCTACGGAACGCAGGTCGACACGCGCGCCGCGCGCGAACTGATGGCCGCCGCTTTCGACGCCGGCGTGAATTTCTTCGACAACGCCGAGATCTACGCCAAGGGCGCCAGCGAGACCATCATGGGCGCGGTGCTGAAAGAGCTCGCGTGGCCGCGCATCAGGTACGTGGTGTCGACCAAGTTCTACTGGGGCATGCGCACCAACCCCAACGACAACAACACGCTGAACCGCAAGTACCTGCTCGATGCCATCGACGGCTCGCTGAAGCGGCTGCAGCTCGACTACGTGGACCTCGTGTACTGCCACCGCGCGGATCCCAACACGCCGATCGAGGAGACGGTGTGGGCGATGCACGACATCATCCAGCGCGGCAAGGCGCTGTACTGGGGCACCAGCGAGTGGAGCGCCGACGAGATCCGCGCTGCATGGGACATCGCCGACCGGCGCAACCTGCACAAGCCGGTGATGGAGCAGCCGCAGTACAACCTGCTGCACAGGAAGCGCGTCGAGCAGGAGTACGCGCGGCTGTACGAGGACATCGGACTCGGGCTCACCACGTGGAGTCCGCTGGCGTCGGGCCTGCTGACCGGCAAGTACCAGAAAGGCATCCCGGCCGGATCGCGCGGCGCGCTGGAGGGCTACGCCTTCCTGCGCGAGGGCCTGACGGATCCTGCGAAGAACGCCGCGGTCGGCCAGCTGCAGGCGGTGGCGGGCGACCTCGGTTGCACGCTGGCGCAGCTCGCGCTCGCCTGGTGCGTGCGCAATCCGCATGTGTCCACGGTGATCACCGGCGCCACGCGCGTCGAGCAGATCATGGAGAACATGAAGGCGCTGGAGGTGGTGCCGAAGCTCACGCCGGAGGTGATGGCGCGCATCGACAAGGTGACGGCGGCGCTGGCGGATTGAATGCCGCGCGGCGGCGGACCTGGTCAGCGATGGGCCGGACCGCCAGCCGCATTCCCATCGCAGCCAGCAAGGCCGTCATGCTCCTGAGTTCCGGATTGCCTTTGGTCGACAGCGTGCGATACAGGGTCGTTGCGTTGAGGTGAGCGCGGGCTTCGCCTTGATGCGAAAGAGTTGCGGGTCCCGTTTCCGTAAGCCTGTGATCGGCGATGGAACGATCGTCGTCACTGAACGTCTCCGCTACAACCGTCGCCGTTCGACGATCCGTCCGACCAGATGCAGATCCGGCGGCACGGTGTGTCCCTCGCGCGGGTCGAGCGCGGCGGCGGTGCCGTAGTGCGACGGGGCCGGGCGGCGGTCGGTGAGCCAGCGCCAGAGCGCGGCGACGCGCTCGATCGGGAACAGGGCGACCGTGCCCAGCAGCCCGTAGATCACGCGGCTGCCGAGGTCGTCGATGCCGCCGATGCCGACGAACAGCGCGTAGGCCAGCGCAGTCAGCAGCGCGAGCGCTGCGATGCAGAGGCGAGTGACCGGCAGCGGGACGGACGACGGGGACGACGGGCGTGCAGACATGCGAGGGTCAGCGCTGCCAGTCGTCCGCATCCGCGTTCACCACGGCGCGCACTTCCGCCGCGATGGCCGTCGCGATGTCGCGCACCGTCGTCCAGTGAAACACGACGATGACCTTCGCGAGCGTGGCGAGCCCGACCGCCAATGGCTGCAGCAGGGCGATGGCGAGCAGTGCGAGGGCCCTCACAGCAGCCGACCCTGACGCGGATCGCCGGTGGCGGCGGGCGGCGCAGCCGGCCGAGGTGCGGCGGGTAGTCGCAGCGTCCCCATGCCGTGGCGATTGATCTGCCGCGCCGCGTGCCCACCCGCTGCCTGCATGCGCACGGCGCCGGCGCCGCCCACCGCCATGCCGACGCGGGCGAACGCGGCGCTCGCCTGCATCGTGACCGCCCACGCGACCGCGGTGAGTCCGAAGTAGCCGGACACGATCAGGATCTGTGCGAGATTGGTTGCCAGCAGCGACGCGGGCGCCGCGTTGTCCACCAGCGAGCGGAATCCGGAGACGGCATTGAGCTGCGCGCCGGTGAAGCGGTCCCACACGACGTAGAGCAGCGTCCACAGCGCGATGAATACGTGCCCGCCGATCAGCAGCTGCAGCGCCAGCGCGAAGCGCCCGGGCCACAGCATCAGCAGCAGCGCGAGCGGCGACAGCAGCACGACGATGGCCTTTGCGTAGCCGATGCTCGCCGGCATCACGCTGCTGATGATGCCTTCCATCACGACGGCGAGCAGCCGGCCGGCGAGCGTGACGACGAAGCCTGCCGTATCCGCCAGCCCGCGCGCCGTTGTGCTGCGTTCGCCACCGCTCGCCTCCACCTGCTGGGCGGCCTGGGCATCGACCAGCGCCCGCACGCACAGCGCGGCGTCGCGCTGGCAGGTGGCGCCGAACCACATCGTCGCCAGCGGATCGCGCAGCACCCCGGCCGCGGCGACCGCGTCGCCTGCACGTCCCAGTGCCGTGTAGACCGCGCCCAGGTCGGTGTAGCGCTGCGGTTCGAGCCGGCGCGCATCGACCGCGATGTTGACCAGCGTCGCGCGCCCGAGATCGAACGCATTCCGGGCGTCGGCGCGCGCGCTGATCGTCGCCGGCAGCGCGGGCAGCCGTTGCGTCGCGGTGCGCGTGAGCTCGCCGACCGTGCTCAACACGATCTCGTTGCCGTCGGGCGTCCAGCCCAGCGGACCGCCGAGCCGCTCGTTGATCAGCGGCTGCAGCGCCGGCACGAGCCGCGCAAGTGGAGGTGGCTGCGACTGGTCGATGATCTGCCGGACGCGCCAGGCCTGCCGGGATGCCGTCGCAGCGTCGTGCAGGTCGGACGGCGGCGCGAGGAACGCCTGCATCAGGCCGGCCGCGAGCAGCGCCTCGCGCAGCGCGGGGCTCGCATCGAGATAGGCCGGCGCGACCACCTGCTGCCAGGCCGCGACGTTGGCGTTGTACTGCGCATCGGCGCTGGCCAGCGCCGACTCGATCACGCGCTGCGCGGCGAACTGAGCAGCCGGCACCTGCACGAGCTGCTGGCGTGCGGGGTTGGTGATGCGCAGCGCGACCGTGACCGCATCGCGCGCCAGCACTTCGGTGGCGTATGCGGGCAGCGTCAGGCGTCCGCTGCCGCCGAGCGCGGTGGCAAAGGTGGGGTGCAGGCGCGGCGCGAATTCGCCGATCGGCCCGGCGACGGTCACATGCAGGAAGAACACGCCGATGAACGCGGCACCGGCGTAGCGCACCAGGCCCCATAGCGGATCGCCGCGGCCTTCGAGCACGCCCGGCAGTTCGCGCAGCATGGCCCAGACCGCGCCGGCGAGCAGCAGCGCGCCGATGAACCAGGCTTCCGCCTGCAGCAGCGGCAGCGCCTTCGCCAGCCACGCGTAGCCGGCGGCGGCGTAGGTGTCGATCAGGTCCAGCGTGTCGATCACGATGCGGTCTGCGCTGCGAATCGTCAGTGCCGATCGTCAGCGCCGAACATCGGGCCCGAGCGTCAGGGCGCAATGCCGAACAGCGCGCGCAGGCCGCCGACGAAGGCGCTGCGATCGGCGACCTTCATGCGCTCGGCGCTGGCCTGCGTGGCCTGCAGCCGACTGCCCGCGCGCTGCATCGCCAGGATCTGCGTGCGCGCGAGCTGCGCCTTGGCGGCAGCCAGATCCTCGAGCGCACGCGCGTCTGCCTCCAGCCGCTCGACCTCGCGCAACAGCGCATCGCGCCGCGCGCCGACGTCATCGGCCGATGCGGCGGCTGACGGCCGCGGCGCCATGCGCGCGATCTGCTGGCGCAGTTCCACCACGCGCGCGCGGACGTCGACGCTGGCGACCTGCTGCGACAGCGCCGCGACGTAGAGCGACTGCTCGGGCGACGGCAGCAGTCGCGCGCCGAGAAACGCCGGCGAGCGCACCAGTGCCGCCGCGGACACCGGAATGCAGCGATCGGCAGGACCGTTGCCAGCACGGGCGATGGCCTCGGCCGCGCAGTCGGGAATGTCGTCGGGCGACGTGCCGTCGACGATGGCGTTGATCGCGTAGGCCACGCGGTCTTCGATGTTCGTCTTCGCGCCGGCGATGCTCAGTGCCGGCGGCTTCATCTGCACGCCGTCGGCGCTGGTGCGCGTGTCGGGCAGCAGGCCGAGCAGCGCTTCCAGCTCGCGCGTCACGTTGATCGACGAGTAGTCGCGCATGAACGACTTCAGGTCCAGGCCGGCGGGCAGGTTCATCGAGGCGATGGTCGCGGCCTTGGCGCAGTCGCGGTAGGCCTCGGTGGGCGAAGCACCTTCCGCAATGCGACGGCTGAAGCACTGGTCCTGTCCCGCCGCCATCTGTCGCGCACCCTCGCTTTCGCCACGGGCACGCGCCTGCGCGGCGTTGCACTGCTCGGCGAAGGCATGGAAGCGCGCCGAGTAGCGCTGGTCCATCATGTCCAGCACGGAGGCGATCGTCGGGTTCGAGTAAGCCAGCGCGATGACGTAGTTGGTGGCCGCCGCCTGCGCGCCGTTGCGCAGCGTTCCGGTCAGGTCGCTCAGCAGTTCCTGCGGCTTGAAGCCATTGAGGAAGGCCTTGAAGTCGATGCCCGAACACGACAGCGTGGCCTTGCCGCCGAATTCGACGGCGGCGTTGGCCTCCATCGGACCGCGATGGCTGACGCCCGCGCCGATGTTCGCGCCGAAGCGCGCGCCGGACGAATCGACGGAGGCATACAGGCCGTTGGGCTGTGCGTGCACCGCGGCGCTCGCCAGGGCGGCTGCCGCGGCCGCAGCCGCGAAGGCGGCGGTGAGGAAGCTCGAAGTGCGTGACGTCATGTTCATTCCTTCGATGGAGAGGTGGGCGCAGAGGTGGGTGCGGACAGCGGCGGCGCGCCGCGCCGGAACGCGAGCAGCGCCTGGCGCAGCTGCGCCGCGTCGGCATCGGCGGAGAGCAGGCCTTCGCGCTGCTGCCGCACGTCGGCGACCAGCAGCCAGGGCGGGGCGCGGCCGATGCGCGCGAGCAGCGCGTCGGGGGCCGCGGTCGTGGGCAGCGTGACGCCGGAGCGCGCCATCTCCTGCACGATCTGCTGTGCGTCGCGCGCGCCGGCGACGGCCACGCGCGCATCGAGCGTCGGATAGGCGGCGACCAGCTGCTGCAGCGCCTGCGCCCCGCGGTCGCAGGCTGCGCAGTCCGGCCGCGTCACCAGCACGAGGCGCAGGCCGCTGAACGACGGCAGGTCAGCCGGCGCGCTGCCGCCGGCCGCCTGCAGCGACGGATCGCTCTGCGCCAGTTCCGTCATGCGCTGGCCGACGTAGGCCGCGATCGCCTGGTCGCGCTGCAGCCGGCGCATCATCGCCGCGATGTTGGCATCGCTGGGATCGAGCAGTGCCCGCGCCACCTCGCGTGGCGGCTTGCCGTGGCTCGCGATGTAGCGGTCGATGTCGGCGTCGGAAGGTGCCGCGGGATCCGCAGCGACGGCCATGGGCGCTGGCACAGGTGCGGGCGTCGCGCGTGCAGCGGCCGGCGCGGCGCGCGCGGCCGCCGTGCTTCGCTGCGGACCGCACGGCCCGACGACGAACGCGTGACAGCCGGCGCTCGCAGCCGGACCTGGCGCGTCGACGAGACCGGCAACCTGCGCGCTAGCGAGCAGCGGCCAGCAGGCGAGCCACATCGGCAGCCGAGTCGGCATGCACGCTCCTTGCGGAATCGAACGCATCGAAAGCCACGCGCCAGCCGCGGACCGCGCCGCGCGCGTTCACCGCATCGAGCGGCGTGATGCTCGTGCGCGCCATCGTCTCCGGACGTTGCAGCAGCCCATCGGCGATCTGCAGAACGGCCGCGTTCGCCGCGGCATCGGACCCGAGCACGCGCAGGTGCAGGCGCGCCTGCGGAAAGCGGCGCACCAGCGCATCGACCTCCGGCGCGTGGCGCGGCCAGTCGCCGGCCGCCAGCGTCAGCTCGATGGCAGGACGTGCGGGCACGACCGTGATGCCGCCGGCCAGTCGCGGCGCCTGTCCGCACTGCGACGGCGCGAGCGTGGCGGCGCGGATCTGCACCGTCGCCTTCTGCGCGAGCGCGGAATCGGCTTCAAAGCGGCGGCCATCGTCGAACACGATGCGCACCGCCAGGGCGCAGTAGCGACCGTCAACGCGTCCGACGCCGTCGACCGTCGCGACGTCGTCGGCGAGGGCGGGCGACAGTGCGCAGCCGAGCACGAACGCCGACGCGACATGCAGCAGACCGCGCACCCATGACGTCGCCGCCTTCATGGCCGCAGGATCTCCAGCGCGCCGCCGGCGCCGACCAGCGTCAGGCGTTGCGCGGTCACCTCGGCGACGCGCCATCCGCCCGCCAGCAGATCGCCGCTTCCGGCCCATACGCCGTCGGCCAGCGGGTCGGCATCGGCGCGCGCGACAAAGCCCAGCCATTCTCCGTCGCTTTCGCGCAGCTGATAGACGCGGTGCTGCGGACGCGGCGCGCCCTTCAGGGTTCCCTTCACCACCGTGGTCGCCAGCGGATCGACAGCAGGAATTGCGCGTGCAGCCTGTGCCAGTGTGCCCTCGACCACGAGCGCGACCTTCTTCGCGGGTCGTGGCGCCGCCGGAGTGGCAGCGGCGTGCCGTGACGTGCCCGGTGCAATCATGGCCGGCGGCAGTTCGGCCGGCAGCGCGGATGGCTGCGCCAGCGCGCTCGGCGGCAGCGACGCGAGCACCGTTCCGCTCTTGATCGAGGCGAGCATCGCATCGTGGCGCGCGCGCAGCTCCGTCGGTGTGTCGGCGCGCGTCGACGCGTCGGGCTCGGGCGAGGGTGCCGCAGCGGGCATCGGATCGTCCGCGTTGTGCGCGGTCGCCGGTGGACGCTCTCCCGAATGCAGCAGTGCGAGCGCCTGTTCGGCCGTGCGGCGCTTCGCGTCCACGACCTGGGCGGCCTCGGCGTCGATGCGCCGGTGACTCAGCAAGCCCGCGCCGAGCGCCGTCAGCACGATCGAGATCACGCCGCCCGCAAGCCACGGCGCAAGGTTGACCTGGCGTGGAGCGCGTGCAGTGTCGTCGCCATGTGCCGACGCTGCGAGGGGCGACGCGCCGTGCCTGGCGTGCTCCGCGAGTCGCCGCAGCCACGACGAACGCGGCATCGCCTCGTGCGGTGGCGGCGGCGCGGGCCACGGCTCATCATCGGCGCAGAACAGCGCCGGGCGCTGCTGCGGCGGGGGCATTGCGTCATCCGATGCGCCCGCATCCAGCGCATCGTCCGCGACGCGTCCGATCCCCGTTGCCCCTGCCGCTGCCAGCGGCAACGAATGCTGCCGCAGCAGGTCTGCATCGGCCTGCAGCTGATCGAGCTTCATCGTTCACGCTCCCCGCTCCGCGCGCCGCGTGCGGCGGCCACGCCACGCGGATACTCGCGCGCGAAGCGTTCGATCGCCTCGCGCCAGCGCCCCTGAGCCTGGGCGACGAAGTCCTCGATGACGGCGGTGTCCTGCGCATCCGTCGTCGCGACCGCATAGCGCAGCGCATCCGGCACGACGCGGCCCACCGTCGCGCCCTTGCCCTCGATGCGCACGAAGAACTCGCCGAATGCGCCCTTGGCCATGCGCAGGCTGCGCACCAGCTCGAACTCCGCGTCGTTCAGCGCGATGTAGTGGCGGATCTTCGCGAGCGAGCTTGCATCCTGCGGCAGCACGATCTTGGTGGCGGTGTTGGCGAGCAGCGCGCGGCCGAAGGGCGCGTCGAAGTCCTCGAAGCTCTGCGATACCGCGCCGAAGCGCCCGCCGAACGACCGGTAGATGCGCGCGGCGCGCTCCACCAGTCGCGCCGAGAAGTCGTCGCGCTGCGTGGCCCAGCCCTCGTCCACCAGCAGCGTCTTCGGCACGCCGGCCAGCTGCGGATCGGTCATCACGCCGTCGACGAAGCGGAAGATCGCCAGCATCGCCGCGTTGGCGCAGCTCATCGACGCCACCAACCGCAGGTTGAAGAAGACGAGCCGGTCCTCGACGGACAGCGAGGAGGCGCGGTCGAACAGCCGCGCGTACTTGCCGTCGCCGTAGTAGTCGCGGAAGCGCTGTGCGAGCTGGCTGCCCATGCGGCCTTCGAAGCCGGCGAGCTTCTCGACGATGTGCGACAGCAGCGTCTCGCGCGCGCCGTGATAGCGGAACGCCGTGTCCTCCGCGGCCAGCTTTGCAGCGTCGCCGAGCAGCAGGCGTTCCTCGCGCGTCACGTGGCTCGCCGAACTGCCGTCGACCACCATCGCGGTCAGCACCTCGGTCCAGAACTCGACGTTGGCCGGCGTCGGCGCGCCGTTGAAGGGATTGATCGAATGCGCGCCGTCGAGATCGAGCTCGACGTAGCGGCCATAGGCCAGCGCGAGCTTGCGGTAGTCCGCCTTCACGGACGTGAGATACAGCCGCGCGCCCGGGATGCGCAGCTCCTGCATCGCCAGGTCGTGCACCCAGAAGCTCTTGCCGCCGCCGGAGCCGCCCGACAGCATGAAGTTGGCGTTGGTGTCCGCGTGCCAGGTGCTGACCATCAGCGGCCGGCCCCAGCGATTGACGTACAGCGCATCGACGTCGCGCGCGATGCCCGACCACGTGCCGCCGGCGAAGGCCATGCCCGCGGCGTCATGCGACAGCATCCGACGCTGGCGGGCGAAGCTGCGTTCGGCGCTCGCCGACGCGGTGAAGGGCAGGCAGCCCTGCAGGATCAGCGACCCGCCGATGTCCTGCTCGACCAGTGCCGGCACGTCGAAGCGCGGGTGCAGGCCGTTGGCGACATAGGCGGCGGCCTCGTCGGCAGCCTCTGCGCTCGCCTCGTGCAGCACCGCCTGCAGCCGGAACAGCACGTAGCGCTCGCCTTCGAAGTTGCGCGCGATGGCCACGCCGATCGATTCGTTGATCGACTCGAGTTCCTCCGCGTTCCACGGCAGGCGCATGCGGTTGTTGACGAAGCGGCGGGTCTTGAGCGCGAGGCGCGTCGCGCCCTGGTCGAGGGCGCGGAAGGTCGCCACCACCGTCAGGTTGCGCAGCGG
The DNA here is from genome assembly GCA_044225415.1 of Burkholderiaceae bacterium. Taxonomy (GTDB): domain Bacteria; phylum Pseudomonadota; class Gammaproteobacteria; order Burkholderiales; family Burkholderiaceae_F; genus JALORV01. The sequence goes on from JBGAIO010000010.1 coordinate 24,031, forward strand.
CTGGAACAGTTCGTCGAGCATGCCGTCGCTCATGCCGGCCGGCTGCCACATCATCGACACGACGCGGAAGTGCCGGTCGCCGCCGGCGTCCGCGGACACGAAGCCGCGGAACCAGGCGTGCTGCGGGTCGGGTCGAAGGTCGACCATCGCGGCGATCGCCTCGCCGGCGTCGTTGGTGCTGACGTCGGGACGGTAGGGCGGCGAGCGATGCGCGAGTGCCGGGTTGAGCAGGCTCGCGATGTAGCCGGTCAGCTGCGGGGCCGTCATCGGTTCGAAGCCCAGGCCGGCCGCACGCAGCGACTGCACCGCTGCGCGAAAGGTGGCGCGCAGCTCGTCGTCGCGCCGTGTCGCGGCGCGAGCGCCGGTCAGTGGATTCAGCGCGCGACAGGACGGCGTGCGCAGCGCGAACACCAGGTCTTCGGTGGTCGGATGAAAGTTCAGCGATGCATCGTCCGGAAAGAACCCTGCGCGCTGCGCGTCCCGCAGTCGCGCGATCTGGGCGTGCACCAGCGGCGCCAGCGCGGAACCGACGCCGCCCGCGCGCTCTTCGAAGAGGCGCAGCGCGGCATCGAAGCGCGCCAGGTTGCGGCGGAAGACCTGCAGCGTCCAGCCGGCGGGCAGCGTGCGCACCAGCGCGTCGATGGCGTGTGCGACCCAGGCGCGGCCATCGGGCACCGACTCGACTGCGGGCACGTCGACCGCGAACGCGAAGCCGATGCCGCCATCGCGCAATGCGAGCGCGTGCGCGACCCCCGCCGCCTGCACGCCGTTCTCGTACGGCAGGTACGGCGCGAGGCGCAGGCGATCGGCCCGCGGATCAGCGCGTGCCGGGACGGGGTTCGCTGCCATTGCGCGGCGACGAGCGAGGCAGGGGATCGGCCGGCGCCATCTGCGAGCGCGAGCCGTCGAGCGGCAACGTGCCGCCGGCCGGTGCGATCTCCGGCACGACCCAGCGGAAGGTCTCGACGGGAATCGCGACCCAGCTCGGATAGTGCAGGTTGCCTTCGCCGTCGACCCTCTGGTAGAAGAAGGCGAGGCGGATGTCCGGCGCGGCGACGATCGGTGCGGGCCGGTCCGGACGGAGGGGGGTCTCCACGATGCGCGTCGTCCCGCGGGGCGCGGCGCCGTCCCCGGTACCGGCAGCGCTGCCGACACCGACACCAACGCTCGCGCGGTAGGCCTCGTCCATTGACGACGTCGGCACTTTCACGTCGACCGCCGGGGTTGCGCAGCCGGTGAGTGCAATCGCTGCCAGGGTGGCGACGTGCTCAGCGGCTCGCACGCGTGAAGGTCTCGGCGACATAGGCGCCCTCCGTCGGCAGGTCGAGCGGGTTGGTCAGCACCACGGTGACCGCGGTCTGCGCCCCGACCTGGATCGACGGCGCAAAGAGCTTGTAGTAGGCCGCGATCTCCTCGTTCAGCGCGGCGCCGGCGCCCGACAGCGCGCCGCCGGCGATGGCGCGGCCCGCGTCGCCGGTCATCGTGCCGACGGTGCCGATCGGCGACGTCTGGAACGTCATCTGGTCCTGCACCATGACCCGGCCCGCGGCATCGAGCGCAGCGCCGAAGCTGCGCAGCGCGATCTTCTTTTCCTCGTTGGAGACGATCGTGCCGCGCACGCCGCGGATGCCGTCACCGCCGTCGACCAGCCAGCCGCCGACGTCCCACGTCTGCGAGCGGCCGTCGACGAAGTTGCAGGTCAGCCGCGCGGGCTTGCCTTCGATGCGGCCCGCCGCCAGATTGGCGCTCGCCTCGGCGGCGAGCATGCAGCCGTCGAGATCGACGACGAAGCCGTTGGCGGTGCGGTAGCTGCCTTCCAGTCGCACCAGCGCGGCGGTCGGCTGCGCACCCTGGGTTGCGACCATGCCGGAGAGCAATCGGCCGCGCACGAACCCGTTGGGCGGCACCACCGGACGTGCCAGCGTGTTGCCGGGTGCGGTCGGCGTGCCGCCGCGAGGGAGCGTGCCATCGGAAGCCGCTGCCGTCGTATCGATCAGCAGCGCGCCGCCGGCTCCCGCGCCGTCCGCCGGTGCGCCACCGATGCGCAACGGTTCCGACGCGGCTGCGGTCGGGCTGGTTGCGGCGGCGGTCGCCAGCGCGGCGCCGCGCGCGCGTTCTTCATCGAGCTCGCGGCGCAATGCGGCGTTCTGCTGCGCGACCTCACGCTTCACGGCTTCGAGTTCGCGCGTGCCGGCCGACTGCAGTTCTGCCGCGCGCCGGTCGAGTTCGTCACGCAGCTGCTTGGCGAAGGCCGCGGAGAACTCAGCGGTGGCCATGCCGCGGCCGAGCGATGCATCGCCGGCGGCAGCGGCGACCGCGGGACGCGGCGGCGCGAGGTCGCCGACGGAAGTCCCGCCGTTGTGCTGCCACGCGGCCACGCCCAGCAGCAGCGCGATCGCCGCGCCGAGCACGGCGACGATGCGCCAGCGACTGCGCGTGCGGTCCTGCTGCGGTGTCATCGCGATCGCGCTCATCGCTGCCCCATGGCTTCAGCGCGAAAACACCAGGTAGCCGCGCGCACGCGGCTGTTCGGTGCTCAGCTCCCACGCGTCGGCGGCAAAGGCGCGCAGCGTGCCGAGCTCGGGAATGTCGATGCGTACACCGGCGGGGCGGATCTCGAGTGCCGGCGCGCCGCCGGCGAGCTGCAGGTCGACCACGATGCCGACGAGCTGCGGCGCGCTCCACACTTCGCGCGCCGTGATCAGCAGTGGCGGCTGGGTCAGCAGCACGCGACTGGAGCGCGCACGTTCGAAGCCGGGCGCTGTGCCGCCGGTCATCATTGCGCGCAGCAGCGACGGTATCGATGCACGCGACGCCGCGCGATACTGCTCCTCGGCCTGCGCGGCGCCGGAGCGTACGTTGACGATCGGCAGGTACGCGCCCGCGGTGGCGAAGCGCGCCAGGTAGATCTGGCCGCTCGCCGTGCCGCGAAAGAACACGCGCTGCTCCTGCTCGGCGAGCGGCCGCACGATCAGCGACCTGAAGCCCGCGCCGAAGGGCTTGATGTCGAAGCGGCTCGGCTGCTCGGCGCTCCAGCTCACGTCTTCCGGGAAGTTCAGCACCGTGTCGCTGCCGAGCTGCAGCGGCACGTCGATGTAGCGTCGGCCGTCGTAGACGACGTCGGTCGCGAGCACGCCGCCCGCCACCAGCAGCCAGAGGGCGAGGACCAGCAGGAAGCCGGCGCGGCGCATCACGGCCGTGCCACGGCGGCGGCCGGCACGGCCGCGATGGTCACGTCCTCGAGCAGCACGCCGAGCTTGTTGCGCACGTCCGGCGCGCCCAGCCGGAAGCGCAGGCGTACCGAGCCTGCGTCCTGCTGCATCACGAAGCCGCCGCTGAAGAAGGCGCGCGCGCCCGCCGCCTCGTACAGATAGTGCTCGCCGACCCGCGACAGCCTTTCCTGTGCACGGTCGAACACGAACGAGCGCGACTGGTTCTGCGAGCGCACCTCGGCGCGCAGCCGCTCGCCGGCTTCCTGCAGACGCGGCAGGAATGCGGGCGCGGCATAGCCTTCGAGCTCGCGCAGACGTTCGTCGATGTTGGCGGTGGTGAACACCGTGCCCAGCGACGCGAGGTAGCGCGCCGCGAGCAGCAGGTTCTCGTCCGACAGCCCGGCGATGTATTCGCCGGCGACCGCGCCCGGCACCACCATCACCGGACGCTCGGTGGACAGGCGCGCGATCGTGTCGTCCTTGCGCAGCGTCAGCGCGAACTGAACCGTTGCGCCGAGCACGCTGACGCCGGCCGCGACCCACACCAGCCAGCGCATCTCGCGCACCGCGCGGTCGAGCTGCGAGATCTGCATGATGGAAGCGCTAGCGGCAGAAGCGCGGGCAGCGACGCGACAGCAGTCCGCCCACGCCGATGCCCAGGCGGCGATACAGCACCGCCTGCAGGAAGTAGCCGGGCGGACGTCCGGCGGTCAGCCGCGCATACGCCGCCGCGGCGACGATGCCGATGAGCAGCGCGGTGCCGACGCCGACGACGTTCTTCAGGCCGTAGAAGCACGCGAACACCATGATCACGTACTCGGCGAGGCGCTCGTTGCGATCGATGTGATGCGGTACGGGCCGCGGGGCTTCCATGGCCGCGCGCTCCGCGCTACTGCTTCACCGGCGTGATGTTCTGCGTCGACGCCGAGCCCTGCTGCTGGATGTACTGCGCCACCGCGGGACTGAAGAACAGGATCACGCCGGCGAGCCCGGTCATCACCGCCGGCAGCGCGCCTTCCTTGACCCACAGGTAGACGGCCGCCAGGAAGAACAGCAGCCCGATCAGCAGGCCCGGCCAGCCATAGAGCAGGTTGATCAGCGTGTCCCAGAAGCCCTTGCCGGCGGGCGCTGCCTGGGCGAAGGCCGGCGCGCAGACCAGCAGGGCCGCCGCGCCCGCCGCGCAACTCGACAGGGATCCCGGCAAGGTGTCGAACCGCAGCGTCGCCCGCATCGAGCAGTGTGCGATCCGGAGTGGGCGTTGCGTGCTGCGCACGGCTGGACGAGACATGGCAACTCCTGTGTCGTCGCAGCCGGTCGCGCATCCGGTGCGTGGTCTGCCGAGCGGTCCGCCGTCGAAGCGCTGGTGGCGGCGGGACGTGGTCGCGCGAAGCGTGTTCAGATCGTCGATGGCGAAGCGGCACGCGACAAGTCCCGTTGCGGATGCCGAGGGGCTTGACACAGCAGGTCGGCCATGTCGAAGGCGGCCAGCACGTCGCGCGCGTCGCATTCGCCATGGCGCACGCGATGCATCGCATGCGCGGCGATCGTGCTGCCGCCGCCGTGCGAGCCGCGCCGCATGTGGGCCGCGCGCCAGCGCTCGCGCGCGGCATCGATGCCCTCGGTGCGCCAGGTCGCCAGCAGGTCGGCGTCGAACTCGACGAGCTGCGTGCACACGACGCGGCCAGCGTAGCCCGCACGTCCCGCGCGGCAGCGCTCGCAGCCCTGCGGATGACGCAGCCGCAGCGTGCTGCTTTCGAGGCCCAGCCGCGCAACCGCACGCTGCAGGACGTGCTGCTCGTGCTCGGTGGCGGTGCTGCGCCATTCGTCGAGGTTCAGCCGGCATTCGCACAACCGCGGCAGCAGGCGCTGCGCGACGATCGCGCTGAGCACGCCCGGTTCCTGCAGCACCGCGGCATCGACCGCCAGATCGCGGCCGGTCAGGCGCGACAGCGCGATGAAAGCGTCACTGGCGTGCAGCGAGGCGGCCACGACGTGCCCGGTCAGCGCCATCTGCACGGCGAGCTGCGCGCCCGCGCGATCGCGGATCTCGCCGGCGATGACGCCGTCCGGCGTGAAGCGCAGCACCTTGCGCATCGCATCGGCGAAGGCGTCGCCGCCGTCGGCGTCGCCGGCGCTGTTGCTGGCGATGGCGCCGAAGCAGCCGGGCGTGGCGACCGGTATCTGGAAGATGCCCGGCGTGTCGATCTCGGGCGGATCTTCGATCGACACCCACTTGCGCTGCGCGAAGCGCGGCGAGGTGGCGACCGCCACGTTCAGCGTGGTCGTCTTGCCGCTGCCGGTGGCTCCGGCGATCAGCACCAGCCCGCCGGCATGTCCCAGCGCGCGCGACAGTGCGGCCGCCTGCGGCGGCGCGAATCCCAGGTCGGCGAGCGAGCGGTGGCGCTGTGCAAGACCGTCCCACGTCAGCAGCCGCAGCGTCAGTCCGACGCCGCTGCGTTCGACGATCTGCTGCAGGCGGACCTGCAGGTTGTGCAGTCCGCAGAAGCGCGCCACGCCGGCGAGATCGGCGCGCGGCGACCACGCCGCCTTGCCGCGCATGCGCTCGTCGAGCCGCACCGCCGCGAAGGCCGCGCGCATCAGGTCGAGGCCGTAGACGTTCGGGGCCTGCGACAGCGTGACCCACTCGCCGTGGATGCGCAGCCGCAGCGTCGTGCTGACGGCCTCTTCGTCCACGACGACGTCGACGTCAGACGCTCCGCGCTGAAGCGCGCAGACCAGCAGCTGCACGAGCTGCCGCGCGCCTTCGGTCGCGCTGGCGGTCGCCTCGGCGGCGATGCGCCGCCGCTCGGCATCGCGCCGATAGAACTCGCCAACGACAGCGGCTGACGCGCGCAGCCAGCGCGTCACCGCATGGCCGTGCGCGTGCAGCGCGGCCCGCCATTCGGCCGCGAGCTCCGGCGCGTAGTGCTCGTCCGCAAGCACGACGATGGCGTTGCCGGTGCTCAGGATCAGCGCGACGGCGGCCTGCCGCAGCCGCGGCGCGATCGCGCCCGGATCGGACTCGCGATCGGCGCTGAACGCGTACAGGCGCAGGTGCGCCGGTGCGGCGGCGAGGCTGTCGAGCCGGGCCAGCGCCTGGAACGCGGCCCACGGCAGGCCTGCGGGCAGGGATTGATCCATCGGCGCATGCTGGGGACGCGTTCCGCGCGCCGCAAGGCTCGCGGTGTCGGCGCGGGGTCTTGACGCCGCGATTCACGCGATCAGGGTATCGGCCATCCGGCGCGTTGCATCGACGGCGTCGACTCGGCAGCATCGCGGCATGCAGCGTCCGAACACCGTCGCCATCGCCGTCGTCGCGATCGTCGTGATCGTCGGCGTGCTGGGCCTGCGCTTCCGGCCGGTACTGCCGTCGGCGGAGCGGCCGGTCGCGAGTGCGGTGCCGTCGATCAAGAAGGAGCCCGCTTATCCGCCTGAAAACGTCGATGGGCGCGTCGAGAATGGGCCGACGGGTCGCATCGTGGAACTGTGCGGTTACGGACCGGTCGAGTGGACGGCCGAGCACGCTTTCCCGACGCATCTGGCAGAGGCGGCCGAGCGCGCGCTCGCGCAGGCGAACGCGGCGCTCGCCGCCAGCGGCACGGCGCGCCAGCGGGCTGCGGCGCGCTTCGTGCAGGGCGATCGCGAGGCGCTGGTCGCCGACGCGCTGACGGCGCGCGATCCGTCGGCCTACGCACTCGCGTTCTATGCGTGCCTGAGAACGCGCTCGAACCCCGATGCCGCCGGCGCTTGCCGGCTGGTCAGCGCCGCGCAATGGGCGCAGCTGGAACCGGACAATGCAATGGCGTGGGTGCACGCCGCCTGGGAAGCGCAGGCACGCGGTGACGCCGCGGCGCGCGCCGAGGCCGTGCAGCGCGCGTCGCAGGCGACCGAATCGCGGCTGCACATGGACGCCGTGTTCGAGCCGCTGAGGCAGGCGGCCCTGCGCAACCTGGATGCGCCGACGCGGACCATTGCGCAGATCACGCTGGTCGGCATTCATGCCGCCATTCCGGTGCCGGGGCCGCTCGTCCTCAACGACGAATGTGTCGGCAAACCGGCACTCGACGGACCGCGTCGCGAGGTGTGCGGCGCGCTGGCGCGGACCTTCGCCGAGCACGGCGACACGTTCTTCGAAATGGGGCTTGGCCTCCGTCTCGGACAGCGTGCGGGCTGGCCGGACGCCGAGCTGCGGGCTTTGCGTGAGCGCCTGGACGCTGCGCAGCAGGTGCTGGTCCAGACCCCACCACCATGGAGTTGCGACTTTCAGCGCCTGTCAGAGCAGTACACCGCTGCGGCCATGGACGGCGGAGAGGTCAAGCTGGCCAGCAGCCTGATACAGAGCAGCGGACGCCCACCCGCCGAACTCGCCCAGGCCTGGCGCGAACGCTCCCTGCCGCAACCGCCGGTACCCAAATAGCGTCACTGCCCGGCGGTACACTGCCCGTCCGACAGACTGTCGCGGCCCGGCGCCTGCCGACGCTGCCAGAAGCGAGACTGACGTGTCCCCATCCCCGATGCCCTGCCTGGTGACGGCCAACACCGGGCCGTTGCTCGCGCTGGAACAGAAGATCGTCGACGAGATGGCGGCGATCGAGCGCTGGTTCCGCCTGCAGTGGCAGGAACACACGCCGCCGTTCTACGGGTCCGTCGACCTGCGCAACGCCGGCTACAAGCTCGCGCCGGTGGACATGAATCTCTTCCCCGGCGGCTTCAACAACCTGTCGGACGACATGCTGCCCAGCGCGGTGCAGGCCGCGCAGTCGGCGATCGAGCGGCTGTGTCCGGACGCGCGCAACCTGGTGCTGGTGCCGGAGAAGCACACGCGCAACCAGTTCTATCTCGCCAACGTCGCGCGGCTGGTGCGCATCCTGCGCCAGACCGGCCTCGAAGTGCGCATCGGCTCGCTGTCGGACGAGATCACCGGCCCGACGCGCATCGAGCTGCCCGAGGGGCCGCTGCTGGTCGAGCCGCTGGTGCGCATCGGCGACCAGGTCGGCGTCGGCAACTTCATCCCCTGTGCGGTGCTGCTGAACAACGACCTGTCGGCGGGCCTGCCGGCGGTGCTGCGCGGACTGGAGGGGCAGGTGCTGGTGCCGCCGCTGCAGGCGGGCTGGGCGGTGCGGCGCAAGTCGAATCACTTCGCCGCCTACGACGTGGTCGCGGCCGAGTTCGCGCAGCTGATCGACATTGATCCGTGGCTGATCAATCCGGTGTTCGGCCGCTGCGGGCAGGTCAACTTCCAGGAACGCGCCGGCGAGGAATGCCTCGCAAGCAACGTCGACTTCGTGCTCGGCCGCATGCGCGACAAGTATCGCGAGCACGGCATCGACGACACGCCCTACGTCGTCGTCAAGGCCGACGCCGGCACCTACGGCATGGGCGTGATGACGGTGAAGGACGCCTCCGAAGTGCGCGGGCTGAACCGCAGGCAGCGCAACAAGATGGCGGTGGTGAAGGAGGGACTGCAGGTCCACGAGGTCATCATCCAGGAGGGCGTGCCCACCAACGAGCAGGTCGATGGCGCGGTGGCCGAGCCCGTGGTCTACATGATCGATCGCTACGTCGTCGGCGGGTTCTATCGCGTGCACACCGACCGCGGCCGCGACGAGAACCTGAATGCGCCCGGCATGCACTTCGTGCCGCTCGCCTTCGATGCGAGCTGCAACCTGCCGGACTGCGATTGCACCGCCGGCACCAGCGCGGCCAACCGCTTCTACGCCTATGGCGTCGTCGCGCGGCTCGCCCTGCTGGCGGCGGCGGTCGAACTCGAACGCACGGCGAGCCAGGTCGAAGACGTGGCCGCGCCGGTGGCCGCAGCCATCGCCGGTTGAACGCACGGAGCGCGGCCGCACACCACCCGCCGTACGCATTTCGATCCACGCACCCTGTCACGCATGTCACTCGCGCTGCTGTTCGTCGTCGATCCGCTGGACCAGCTCAAGGCCTACAAGGACACGAGCGTGGCGATGATGCGCGAAGCCGCGCGCCGCGGCCATGCGGTGTGGGCCTGCACGCCGATGGACATGGCGGCGAGCAGCTCCGCCGTGACCGCGCGCGCAACCGAGCTGGCGCTGACGGCCGACGATCACGACTGGTACGAAGAGCAGCGCGTCGAAGAGCGCGACCTCGCGGACTTCGACAGCGTGCTGATGCGCAAGGACCCGCCCTTCGACGTCGAGTTCCTGGCGGCGACGCTGCTGTTGTCGCGCGCCGCGGAACTCGGCGCGCACGTCGTCAACGATCCGCAGGCGCTGCGTGACCACAACGAGAAGCTGGCCGCGCTCGCCTTCCCGCAGTTCACCGTTCCGAGCCTGGTCACGCGCGACGCGCAGCGCATCCGCGCCTTCTGGAGCGAACACGGCGACATCATCGTCAAGCCGCTCGACGGCATGGGCGGCACGGGCATCTTCCGCCTGAAGCCCGGCGACGCCAATGCGGGCTCCATTCTCGAAACCGTCACGGCCAACGGCTCGCGCAGCGCGATGGCGCAGCGTTTCATTCCGGAGATCCGCGACGGCGACAAGCGCGTGCTGGTGATCGACGGCGAACCGGTGCCGTACTGCCTGGCGCGCATTCCCAAGCCCGGCGAGACGCGCGGCAACCTGGCGGCGGGCGGCACCGGCCGCGCGCAGCCGTTGACGGCGCGCGACCGCGAGATCGCCGCCGAGGTCGGCCGCGCGCTGCTGCCGCGCGGCCTGCGCCTGCTGGGCCTGGACGTCATCGGCGACTGGCTGACCGAGGTGAACGTCACCAGCCCGACCTGTTTCGTCGAGATCGCGCAGCAGACCTGCTGCAACGTCGCGGCGCTGTTCATCGACGCACTGGAACGCAGGCCATGACCGGCATCGTCCTGATCGCACACACCCCGCTCGCCAGCGCGCTGGAATCCTGTGTCGAGCACGTCTACAGCTGCGAGCCGGGCATGGCCAAGGCGAATCTGCGCGCGCTCGACGTCGCTCCCGGCGCGCCTCCGGAGGATCTGCAGGCGCGCGCAGAGCAACTGGTCGCCGAGGTCGACTCCGGCGCGGGTGTGCTGGTGCTGACCGATGCCTTCGGCGCGACGCCGGGCAATCTCGCAGCGCGGCTCGCCCAGCCCGGGCGCGTCAGCGTGGTGGCCGGGGTCAACCTGCCGATGCTGCTGCGGGCGATCTGCTATCGCGAGGCCACGCTCGCCGAGGTCGCTGAGAAAGCGTTGTCCGGCGGACAGCAGGGCATGATGCAGGTGCTCGCCACCCCCGTGCAGAACCAGGGCTTCAAGCCGCAGGGCAATGATTACCAGAGACTTCACCATCAACAATAAGCTGGGCCTGCACGCGCGCCCGTCGGCGCAGATCACGCAGGCCGCCAGCCGCTACGCGTCCGAAGTGTGGATCGCCCGCAACGGCCGCCGGGTCAATGCCAAGTCGATCATGGGTGTGATGATGCTGGCCGCGGGCCAGGGCAGCGTGCTGACCGTCGAGGCCGACGGCCCCGACGAGGCGCAGGCCGTCGAGGCGCTGGGCACGCTGATCGACTCGGGCTTCGGCGAGATGGAGTGACGACTGCCGTGGGCAAGGTCGAGACGATCGCCGACGACCGTGCTGATCCGGCCGACGCCGGGGCGCAGAGCGCGACGCTGCACGGCAGCGGTATCACGCACGGCATCGCGATCGGCCGTGCGCACCTGCTGGCGGCGTCGGAGCTCGACGTGCGGCAGGTCAGCATCGAGCGGCGCGACGTGGTGCACGAGATCGCGCGGCTGACGCGTGCCTTTGAAGCGGTGCGGACCGAGCTCGAGGAACTGCGCGGCGAAATCTCGCAGGACGCGCCGGGCGAAGTGCGCGCCTTCCTCGACCTGCACCGCATGATCCTCGACGACTCGCTGCTCAGCGAGGCGCCGCGCGACCTGATCCGGACGCGGCTGATCAACGCCGAATGGGCGCTGGTCATCCAGCTCGAAGAGGTGGTGCGCCAGTTCGAGGCCATCGACGACGAGTACCTGCGCGAGCGTTCCGCCGACGTGCGCCAGGTGGTCGAGCGCGTGCTCAACGCGCTCGCCGAAGGCAAGCCGACGCGCGTGGCGCTGCCGAAGAAGCTCGCGGCCGGCGAGCGGCTGATCCTGGTGGCGCACGATCTGGCGCCCGCCGACATGCTGCACCTGAAGCATCGCGCCGACGTGGACCTCGCGGGCTTCATCACCGAGCTCGGCGGTCCGACGTCGCACACCGCGATCCTCGCGCGCAGCCTCGGGCTGCCGGCAGTGCTCGGCGTCGAAAGTGCGCGCAGCCGCATTGCCGAAGGCGACCTGCTCGTCATCGATCCCGACGACGACCGGGTGGTGGTCAATCCCACCGGCGAGGAGCTGACGCAGTTCCGCCGGCGCACGCGCGCCGAGGCCGAGCACCGTACGCAGCTGCGCAAGCTCAAGGGCCGCATCGCGCGCACCACCGACGGCCACGCCATCGAGCTGCTGGCGAACATCGAACTGCCCGAGGACGCGCGCGACGCACTGGAAGCGGGTGCCGACGGCATCGGGCTGTTCCGTTCCGAGTTCCTGTTCATGGATCGCGACGAGCTGCCCACCGAGGACGAGCAGTTCGAGGCCTACGCGAAGGTGGCGCGCGCGATGAAGGGCAAGCCCGTCGTGATCCGCACGCTGGACATCGGCGCGGACAAGGTGCTGAACGAGGCGGCGCGCGACACCCTGGGCATGGGCCGCGGCGCGCCGCGGCCCGAGTCGAACCCCGCGCTCGGACTGCGCGCGATCCGCTACTGCCTGGAATATCCGGAGCTCTTCCTGACGCAGCTGCGCGCGATCCTGCGCGCATCGGAAGTGGGCACAGTGCGCATCCTGGTGCCGATGCTGGCGCATGTGCACGAGATCGAGCAGGCCTTCGCGTTCGTCGCGCGGGCCCGCGAGCAGCTGAAGGAGCGCAAGCAGCGCTACGACGCGCGCATCCAGATCGGCGGCATGGTGGAAGTGCCGGCCGCCGCGCTGTCGGTGCCGCTGTTCGCGCAGCGCCTGAAGTTTCTGTCGATCGGCACCAACGACCTCATCCAGTACACGCTGGCGATCGACCGCACCGATGCGACCGTCGCGCATCTGTACGACGAAATGCATCCGGCGGTGCTGCAGCTCATCGCCTACACCATCCGCGGCGCCAACAAGGCGAAGGTCGCGGTGTCGGTGTGCGGCGAACTCGCCGGCGAACTCGAGCTCACGCGCCTGCTGCTCGGCATGGGCCTGCGGCAGTTCTCGATGCACCCGTCGCAGATCCTGCCGGTGAAGGAGCGGCTGTTCGAACTGTCGCTGAAGGACGCCGGGCGATTTTCCGGCAAGGTGCTGCGCATGTCGGATCCGGTGAAGATCCGCGAACTGCTGCGCGCGGAACTGCGCGAGGCCAACGCCGCGCGGCTGGCGGGCAGCGCGCGCGGCTCCCAGGACGAGAGCTACTTCAGCTTCGGATCGGCGACGATCGCGCGCTCGGTTTCTTCAGTGCATCGACCGATGCGCGTTTCGCAGCCAACGCGAAATCAGAACTGAACTCCGAGAACGTGGCGTTGCCGGTGCCGTTGACGAACACCTCGCTGACCTTCGATCCGCCCGTGTCGGTGAAGGTGCAGGCGAGCTGCACCTGGAAGTAGGTCGGCGGCCACGTCAGCATGCTGTCCGACGAGGACTGCGTGATGATCTTCGGCTGTACCACCCAAGCGACGTTGTTCTTGACCAGGTTCTCGAGATCGTTCGGCGAAGAGACGACGACGACCTTCTCGAAGACGTTGCCCAGGACCTTGTACAGCCCCCCTTCGAGGTCGCGGTAGGGGTAATAGGAGATCTTGTCGCCGCCGCCTCCCGGCGTGGTCACCTGCGCCGACTTGTCCGCCGCCGGCAGATACAGGCCGACGACGCGCGGCACCGGCTTCTCGCCGGGCGCCTCCAGTTGTGCGAGATCCGGAGCCATCGTGATCGGATGTGCGCACCCGGTCAGCGCCGCGGCGGCGGCAATCGCAATCACATGGATAAGTCGCTTCATGGCGATCACTTCAGGGCCGCGATGAACTCAGGGTCGGCGAACAGGTTAGCCACCAGCTGCTGCACCAGCCGCGGGTACTCCTGCTGCGCCTTGGGAATGGCGATCGCGCCGACGAAGCTGGTGTCCCACTGCGTCGAAGCCGCGATGACCTTGTCGAAGCGCACCTTGCCGTCGCGCGTGACCGTGAACTTCGCCTGCATCGTTCCAGACCCCTTGTCGGCGAGGCCGGTGTCCATGTCGTTCTTCATCAGGACGGCAGTGATTTCGCTGGCTGCGTTCGGCGCATACAGTTTCGCGAGTTCCAGTTCGGTCTTGATCGCTTCGGCGAGGTACTTCGAGTAAGTCCCCTGCGAGGCCTGCATCGAGCTGGCGCGCAACGTCAGTGAAGTGTCGTTGGCCTCCTTGGCCGCGGTGAAGGCGCCCGTCTTTGCCGGCTGGACCTTCGCGGCGGCGAGCGGCTGGACGGTCGAAGGGCTGGGTACGTAGTTCGGCGCGACTGCGGTGCAGCCCGTCGCCACCCATGCAACGACTGCGAGGCACGCCAGTTTCATCGATGTCACGTTGTTCTCCTGTGGATAGGCGGAATTCCGCCGGTTACTGAGGACTCACGACGGCGGCCGCCCGCCGCCGTTCGATGTCGGCCAGGCGCGACGCGCGTGCCGCGTCCGCGGCCTTGAGCTGCGCAGCGCAGTTGTCCGGCGTGCATGCGCGCTGGATGCGCTCGAGCACCTCGCCGTACTCGCGCAGGAACGTCGCGGCAAGGCCGTCGTAGAACTGGTCGCGCTCGGCATTGGAGCGGAACGTCACGGGCGTCAGCTTGAAGGTGACGGCGGTGGGGTACTTCGTCATCGCACCGCTCGCGGCATCGACGACCACGCCGACGATGCCGCCCAGGATGATGTTGCCGAAGGTCGCCGGCTGGAACTCCGAACCGATGTTTCCGCCGGCATCCAGATAGCCTTCGCGCACGCACTGCACCGCGAGGTCGGTGGAGGACTTCTCGACGTGGATCGAGCCGGGGGTCGGATTGACGCGGGCCAGCACGACGCCGTTGCGCGTCAATGTGCAGTCGGCACCCTCGGGATCGGTGTTGACGGTGATCGCCTGTCCGCTGCCGGTGGCGATCGTCGCGCGGCTTCGGTCCGGGCGCGGCTCGGCGCCGCAGCCAAGCTGAACGCGCCAACGCGAAACGCAGCAAAAGACGCATGCGCGACCGGATCTAGTTATTTTCGTCGCCGCGCCTGAAGAAACGCGTTCTCCAACAGGCGCGCTCGACTCCGTCCCCCAAGGCAATCCACCGGCGGAGCGTAACGACCGCCGTCAACTCCGCTCCCGTCCATCGCGCGGAGTTGCTTTAGATCAGAAAAGAAAAAGGCCCGGCATGCCGGGCCTTCGTTCAAAGTGCAGGACAGGCTTAATTAAGGTCCTTGTCCTTCCACACTTTCGTGCCTGCCGCCGCGACGCCTGCCTGCAGGCCTGTCTTGGTCAGCGTGTACATCTGCCCGCCCGTGAAGGCGCCGGCCGATGCATTGGCCGCCTGCTTGCCGGTGCCGGCACCTGCGGCCGCGGAGGCCGACGCGTCCCAGCCCTTGTCGATGAACTGCTGCAGTTCGGCCGCCGACTTGAAGATGAACAGGTAGCGGGTCTCGGAGGCGCCGATCTGGGCACCCGCGCTGGCCTGCGCCAGTTCCATGTACGTGGTCTTCTTCGTGGCCTTGTCGTGCGCGATGCACTTGCCGCCCGCGCCACCGACCAGGAAGCTCAGGCCGTAGGTGGTGAACACCGCATAGCCCGGCGCCGCCTCGACCATGCCCTTGAGCTTCGGGTCGGACTTGTAGAAGTCGGCGAGCGCGCTCTCGGCGCCCTTGCGCACTTCAGCCTGCTTGGCGGCGTCGGCGGCGATGGCGGGGGCGAGTCCAATGAAGAACGCTGCGGCGGCAGCGGCGATTTTCGGGAGAAGTTCATGGATGCTCCTTATTGTGTGATGGGACCAGCAGAGCGAAAACAAGCGGCATGCCGATCGGATCGGTGGCCCTGCGGGCTTCGCGCAACGACAGCCGCACGATGGTACTCCGCAGCGGTTTGACAGTCTCCTGCCCGGCCACTAGCCTTCCCTTCCGCGCCGATTTGCCGACTCGCTTGTGGGCGCAGGAAGTGGCTGATGCCGCTTCTCGACCCGCGAAGGGTCCGCCGCCGAAATGCCGGTGGCTTCCTGTACCCGAGTCGGCCTGCGCTGCTCGGGTTTTGTTGCCATGACATCCACGGGAGACCTTCGTTGACAGAGCGCCCGCGCTCGGTGGGCATCGTCGCGCTACAGGTACCCTGCGCTTCGACGAGCCGCTGGCGCTGACCAGCGGCGCCACCGTCTCCGGCTACGAACTGGTCATCGAGACCTACGGCCGGCTCAATGCCGACCGCAGCAACGCGGTGCTGATCTGCCACGCGCTCAACGCATCGCATCACGTCGCCGGCGTGACCGCCGACGCCCCCGACAACGTCGGCTGGTGGGACAACATGGTCGGGCCTGGCAAGCCGGTCGACACCGACCGTTTCTTCGTCGTCGGCGTCAACAACCTGGGCTCGTGCTTTGGTTCCACCGGCCCGATGTCGATCGATCCGGCGAGCGGCACGCATTACGGCGCGCGCTTTCCGGTGGTGACGGTGGAAGACTGGGTGCACGCGCAGGCGCGGGTCGCCGATCGCCTCGGCATCGAGCGCTGGGCGGCCGTCATGGGGGGCTCGCTCGGCGGCATGCAGGCGCTGTCGTGGGCTATCCAGTATCCGCAGCGGCTGCGCCACTGCGTCGCGATCGCGTCCGCGCCGAAGCTGTCGGCGCAGAACATCGCGTTCAACGAGGTCGCGCGCACGGCGATCCGCTCGGACCCGGACTTCCACGGCGGCGACTACTACGCGCAGCGCGTCGTGCCGCGCCGCGGCCTGCGCGTCGCCCGCATGATCGGCCACATCACGTACCTGTCGGGCGAGGACATGGCCGAGAAGTTCGGCCGCGCGATGCGCGCCGGCGACTACCAGTTCCACTACGACGTCGAGTTCGAAGTCGAGAGCTACCTGCGCTACCAGGGCGACAAGTTCAGCGACTACTTCGACGCCAACACCTACCTGCTGATCACGCGCGCGCTCGACTATTTCGATCCCGCGCGCCATACCGGCGGCAACCTCGTGCAGGCGCTGGCGCCGGCGGCGGCGAAATTCCTGCTGGTGAGCTTCACCACCGACTGGCGCTTCCCGCCCGAGCGTTCGCGCGAGATCGTCGAGGCGCTGGTCGACAACCAGCGCGACGTCGCCTATGCCGAGATCGACGCGCCGCACGGCCACGACGCGTTCCTGCTCGAGGATGCGCGCTACCACCGCGTGGTGCGGGCGTACTTCGAGAACGTCGCCAGCGAGGGCAAGCCGGCATGACTCTGCGCACCGACCTTGCGCAGATCGCCGACTGGGTCGCGCCCGGCAGCCGCGTGCTCGACCTGGGCTGCGGAGACGGTTCGCTGCTCGCCCACCTGCGCGACGCGCGTTCATGCCGCGGTTACGGCGTCGACATCGCCGACGACAATGTCGCGCTGTGCGTCAAGCAGGGGCTGAACGTCATCCAGCAGAACCTGGACGCCGGGCTGCGGCTGTTCTCCGACGACATGTTCGACACGGTGGTGCTGTCGCAGACGCTGCAGGCGATGCACGACGCCGAGAGCATCCTGCGCGAGATGGCGCGCGTGGCGCGGCAGGGCGTGGTCAGTTTCCCGAACTTCGGGCACTGGCGGCACGTCGCGTCGCTGCTCGCCGGGCGCATGCCGGTGTCGA
The DNA here is from genome assembly GCA_044225415.1 of Burkholderiaceae bacterium. Lineage (GTDB taxonomy): Bacteria > Pseudomonadota > Gammaproteobacteria > Burkholderiales > Burkholderiaceae_F > JALORV01. The sequence continues at coordinate 41,072 of JBGAIO010000010.1, forward strand.
AGACGATTCCGTACCAGTGGTACGACACGCCGAACATCCACCTGTGCACGCTGAAGGACTTCGAGATCCTGGCCGCGCGCGTGGGCCTGACGATCACGGGCCGCGCCGTGCTCGCCGACGGGCAGCCGGTCGAGCTGCTGCCGTCGCTGCGCGCCACGCTGGCGATCTATCGTTTCGAGGCGCGCTGATACCGGGAGAGCCGCGATGAGCCAGGGCCTGCGTGACCAGCTGATCCGCAACTTCAACGACATCGAACTGAAGTCCGCCGAGCCGCGCGAGCTCTACGCCGGAGGTCGCTTCGGATCGGTGGCAGGCCCGCGCGCCGGCACGGTCGCGCGCAAGCTGGGCGCCGGCATCGACATCGTGCCGCCGGGCCAGCGCGCCTGCCCCTATCACTTCCACTATGCGCAGGAAGAGATGTTCGTCGTCATCGAGGGCGAGGGCACGCTGCGCGTGGCCGGCGAGATGATCCCGATCCGCGCCGGCGACGTCATCACCATCCCGCCGGGGCCCGAGTATCCGCATCACATCCTGAACACGTCGGATGCGCCGCTGAAGTACCTGTCGATCAGCACGATGGAAACGCCCGAAGTCTGCGAATACCCGGATTCGGGCAAGTACCTGACCGATGTCGGTCGTGTGGGCGGGCCGCTGGTCGGCGATGGCCGCATGCACCGGCCCGACAGCGACCTCGGCTACTGGGACGGCGAGCCCTGAGCCGTCGGCGGCGCCGGTTGCGCATCCTGCGGCCGCAGGCGCCCCGCGAGCCACACCAGCAGCAGCACCGGGATTCCCAGTACCGCCGTCGCGATGAAGAACGTCGCATAGCCGTTGGCGTCGACGAAGGCGCCGGAAAATCCCGCCACGAACTTCGGCAGCAGCAGCATCACCGATGAGAAGAGCGCGTACTGCGTGGCCGAGTACGCGACGTTGGTGAGCCCCGACAGATACGCGATGAAGGCGGCCGACGCGATGCCGGCCGACAGGTTGTCGGCGGACACCACGAAGATCAGCCCCGTCAGGTCGTGGCCGCGCGTGGCCAGCCACGCGAACAGCAGGTTCGACAGCGCCGACAGCACGGCGCCGAGCATCAGGATCCTCATCACGCCGAAGCGCAGCGCCAGCGCGCCGCCGATGAAGGCGCCCGCCAGCGTCATCACCACGCCGTAGAACTTCGACACGGCCGCCACCTCTTCCTTGGTGAACCCCATGTCGACGTAGAACGGATTGGCCATGATGCCCATGACCACGTCCGATATGCGATAG